>JAIOTG010000109.1 GCA_021106995.1 bacterium | reverse complement strand
CAATTAAATGATAGGGAATTTTAACATTTTTAATTTTTGTCCGCCGACTATCGGATTTAATTTCTATACTATATTCTTTTAAATCCTTACCAGTACCAATGTCCATATATTTATAAACTTGACGACTATCAGCGCTTACAATCTCACCATTAAATTTATACGCTAAATCAACCGCTAAACTGGTTTTCCCACTAGCAGTCGGACCAATAATTACAATAATTTTATTTCTAATAATATTTGACATACAAACTTTAAATTGGTACTATCTCTTTTAATAATAAACCAAAGTCCTTTTAAAAACAATATTTAAAACAAAAAAAAGGGGGGGGTATGAGCTATCACAAAAATGCTCCAATAGAAAACAATTGTTACGACAAATTAATTTTCTTTAATAATTTTTTTTCTTCCGAAATCACGACCGGTATAACACTAAAGGGTATGGGCGACCTCAGCACAATAAATGGAAAGAAAAAAATCAGAGAACTAAAGGATTTTCTTCAAACAGATTATTTTTTTCTTCCCACTCCTCAACACGAGAACTACTGCTGGCACGTGGAACCTAACGATACTATAATAAACCTTAAAGAATGTGACGCTATTTTTTTGAAAAGGAAAAATTTTCCTAAAAATAAAGTAGCCACGATTGGTTTCACCACTGGAGATTGTCCTATATTAATAGGCACTGACGAAGAAAATTCTTTTGTCATACATTCCGGGATTTACGGCAGTAAAATAAACATCTCAGGAAATCTTTTGTGGAAATTAAATATTAATAAACAGATAGATATTAAAAAAATTAAAATTACTATCTGGGGAGGAATCTGCCCCAAATGCTATGAAGTTGGCCAAGAATGGGAAGATACATTTCCGGGTTATGTAAAAAATGGTTTTCTTAACCTCAGAGGAGTTATTATGGAACAAATTATAGAAGCTGGGATAAATATTGAAAATATATCCCTAGCCTCTAATATGTGCTCTCATGAATCACCAGACCTATTCTCGCACCGAGGAGGTGATAAAGAAAGGAATCTGGTTTTCATAAGAACATTAATCTAATTTATTACCCCGAACTAAAAATTCGGGGTTCTTTTTTATATTAAAACACCCTCCAAACCAAAATCCATTGTTTTTATTATTTTAACCATAATAAACTCTCCCTTTTCTATCTTTTTATTATTTTCTATAATATTAACATTTTTATAAGTGCAGGTTTTACCATTATAAAAACCTTTCTTATTTTTCCCTTCCACTAAAACTAAAACTCTCTTTCCGAGATATTTTTCATTGTTAGTTTCTGCTGTTTTTTTTAGAATATTAAGAAGCTCGTTTTCTCTTCTTTCCTTTTCTTTTTTACCAACATTATCTTCCAGCTTATAAGCAGTGGTGCCGTAACGTGGGCTATATTGAGCCGTATAAGCCAAGTCATACTTAGCCTCTTTGAATAATTTTTTAGAATTTTCAAACTGCTTCTTTGTCTCCCCAGGAAAACCAACTATCAAATCAGTTGAAATTGAAACAGGTAGTAAATCTTCCTGTAAAATAAATTTTTTTAAACTACATTTTTTTCTAATTTTTAAAATTAACTTTTTATAGTGCTCTATTGTGTATTTTCTATTCATAGCCTCAAGGATTTTATTATCACCTGACTGAGCCGGCAAATGTATGTGAGAACAAATTTTTTCACAAGTTGCAATTGTATTAATAAGTTTATCGCTCATGTCCTTAGGATGGCTTGTAATAAATCTAATCCAAAAATTACCTTCTATATCATTAACTTTCTTTAATAAATCAGAAAAGTCCGTAGAAGACGAGGAATAGCTATTAACATTTTGAGCAATTAAGGTTATTTCTTTATAACCTATTTTTACCAAATCCCTTATTTCTTTAATAATTTCTTTAACAGGTCTATATTTTTCCCTCCCTCTAGCATAAGGAACAACACAATATGAACAAAAATTATTACAACCGTTTCCAATAGGGATTAAAGCAGAAAAACTTGAGTCAATTTTTGGGCTTACTTTTAAATAATCATCCCTACAACTAAAATTATCATCATTTTTATTAAAATTTATATCCCATATTTTGTTTAATTCTTTATCTAAATTAAACAAATCAACAATAGGAAACCATAAATCAACACTTCCCTCAATCCTTCTCCTAACATCTGTCCTATTAACTAAACACCCTGTCAAAATTATTTTTGCATTAGGATTTTCTCGTTTAATTCCAGGAATTAATCCATAAATTCTATCTTCAGCACTTTGCCTAACTCCACAAGTATTTATAAAAATAAGATCAGCCTCATTTCTTTTTGAAGTTTCTTTATAACCATTACCCTCTAAAAAAGCTGACAACCTTTCACTGTCAGATTTATTCATCTGGCAACCTATGGTCTTAATATAAAATTTTTTATTATTTTCTTTTTTCATAAACAAATACCCCGTGCCTAATAATCTAAAAAGGTTATCAAGTACGAGGCTTCCTGTCTAGTGCTATATATTATTATTTTATTTTTTTCAAAATATTATCAAATTCTTCATCACTGTAAAAATCAATTATTATCTTTCCGCCCTTCTGCGTTCTTTTTATCTCAACTTTAGTATCCAATAAATCTCTTAATTTTTCTTCTTTTAATTTATCCGAACTATTACCTTTAATTCTAGCATTTTTAGTACCACCTATTCTTCTTATTTCTTGACTCGCTCCACGAACAGACAAATCTCCATTAACTATTTTACGAAAAACGTTTAATTGTTTAACCTCCCCCTCTAAGCCACATAAAAGATTAGCATGCCCCTCGTTAATAACACCTCTCATTAAAGATTCTTGTATTTCTTCGGGTAAACTTAAAACTCTCAAACTATTTGAAATTACCGGTCTTGATTTTCCAACTCTCTTAGCAAGTTCATTTATATTTAAGTTAAATTCATCTATTAATTTTCGATAAGAAAGGGCTTTTTCAACCACATTTAAATCTTCTCTTTGCAAATTTTCCACTAAAGAAATTTCTAACTTATTTTGCTCATCTATGTCTCTAACAATAACTGGCACTTCTTTTAAACCCAACCTAGAAGATGCTCTCAACCTTCTTTCACCAGCAATTAATTCGTATTTATCGCCCCTCCTTATAACAACCAAGGGCTGAATGATACCATAAGTCTTAATTGAATCCATTAAATCATTTAAATGAGAGTCTATAAATATTTTTCGAGGTTGCAATTCATTGGGCATTATTTTGTCAGGGGGCACCAAAATAATTCTGTTTTCATCCCGAGGAGATAAAACATTAACTGCTACGGAGTCACTATCCTCTCCGTATGAAACTTTGGTTTTTTTGGGTTTCTGAGGAATTAAAGAACTTAATCCCCTGCCTAATCCACTAGCCATATTATAATAGTTAAATTAATTATTCGTCTAATTTTATAACCTCCTTGGCTAAATCATAATAAGCTTGAGCTCCCTTCGATCTCTTGTCATAATTTAATATACTTTTTCCAAAACTAGGAGACTCGGCCAACCTAACGTTTCTCGGTATAACTGCTTTAAAAATATAATGAGGAAAATGATTTTCCAACTCTTTCATCACTAAACCTGATAAACGATTTCTTTTATCATACATAGTTACTATTGCTCCCTTTATTTTTAAATCCGGTTTTAAATTATCCTTTACCAAATCTATTGTCTCTAAAAGCTGTCCTAAGCCCTCCAGAGAGTAATATTCACTCTGAATTGGTATTATAATTTCATCAGCTGCCACTAAGTTATTAACAGTTAAAAGACCTAGGGAAGGTGGACCGTCAATTATAATATAGTCATAATTATCTCTAACCTCCTTTAAAATATTTAAAAGTCTCCATTCTCTTTCTGGCAAACTAACCAATTCTACCCCTGCTCCTGCCAAAGAAGGATTAGCTGGAGCTAATTCATAATTTTTCTGCTTTGTTTTTTTTATTATGTTAAAAATTTTTTTTGACCCTACTATTGCTTCGTAAATTCCTTCTTCTAAACTATTAACATCTATTCCTAGGCCTGAAGTAGCATTGGCCTGAGGGTCCACATCAACCAATAAGACTTGCTTTCCAAAATGAGCTAAATAAGAACCCAAATTAACAGCTGTAGTGGTCTTACCTACGCCCCCTTTTTGGTTTACTATTGAAATTATCTTACCCATATTACTTATTCCTATTATTTTCTAATTTTTGACAATAAATCAAATTAAAGCTAAAATAAAAAATAAATTAAATTTATAAGCCCTGGTGGCGGAACTGGTAGACGCGCACGACTCAAACTCGTGTGGATTTATCCATGTGAGTTCGATTCTCACCCAGGGCACATATTAATCATCAATCTTCTTATCTGACTTACAGTAAGTTTTATGGGCGTGTAAGCGACCTGTCCACCCTTAAAGAAAGTAATCCATCTATATGGCGGACGATTCTCACCTGGATCACATTGGTTGCCAAATTATTCTTCGCTAGATCTAATTTCTATT
>JAIOTG010000074.1 GCA_021106995.1 bacterium | reverse complement strand
ATTTTATCTTTAATTCTAGGCACTTTTTTCACAAAAGAAGGACTGAAATCAATTTTATAACCGGAGAATTGATCAAGAGTGTCCAAATAAGCTCTTAATTGATCCTCTTCGAGTCCGGTGATATTATCTTTATCTATTATCTCGGCATCTTTTTTAGTAACCATCTTACCACTAAAAGAAACGTTAATAGTGGCCATATCATCCTCGGAATTAAAGTTGTCTAGATTATAACTAAAATTATTTTCATTAAAAGAACTTAATTCTTTATCTTGTGGTAAAATAAGATAAATTTTATTTCTTGCCATATTCTTTACATCTTCTTCATTAAAAGCCACAATTCTAGCGATAGCATCGGCTTTAATTTTAAAACTATCCACTTCATCGCCAATCTCAGCAAAACGATCAATATTTATACTATTCTCATCTAGTTCAAAGATTAATTTATCTTTATCTACATATTTATCTTTTAATTCTTGCTCTGCTTTTTGTTTTAATCTAAATTTTATATCTGTTATAGCTTTTTCTATATCACTCTCTTCCACATACTTTTCTACTTTCATTTTATATTCAAAACTCTCATTACTACGGGCATAAACCTTATCCTGCAATCCAGCCCATAAGCCAGGGACAGTAAACTCGGTTGGATCTATCGCCATATCTGGCCCTGGATCATCAGCGTATATTTCAATTTCTCTTTTTTCCCCTGAAGGTATATCTAGTCTTTCCTTAATTCTAAATAATTTACCGTTAGGGCTAAGAAGTCTTGTAGTTGCTACTAAAACTTGATTGACATCGCGATCATTTACAACCTCTACTTTTCCTATGATATCGACCCCAACTTCCTTGGTCCCGTTTGCAGGATATTCACTTTCAACCTCAATTCTCACTTCCTCCAAATCTCCTGATATATTTTTTGAAGAGGGAGCTTCGTTATTTATATTTTTTTCAATATCTAAAATTATATTATCGCTAATTCTTTCCTCCCTAGGATAAAGAGTTATGGAAACATTATTAAAAGAAAAGTAAAACACTAAAAACAAAAGAAGTAAAGTTAATAAAATAAAACTAACAGCTAATTTTTTGTACATATTAAACGATTGGTAAGTTTTGTCTTTCTTGTTATTAATATTATTTTTTTTATTTTCTAATTTATATTCCTTCTTATCATCAACTGATTTTTCAGGTTGATATTGATGAAAAATTTTACTTTTTTTAGGCGATATATCCTCCTTCTTCTTGGGCTCCTTTTTAAAATCAAAATCCTTAATTTTAGATTCTTCAACTTTTTTTTCTTTTTTAACTTCAAAAACCGGCTCTTCTACCACGCGAACGTTTATTCTACTCTTTTTAGGTTTTCCTTTTTCAGAAGTTTTTAATCGGGTTTTTGAAGTTTTTTTTATTTTTTTACTTAAAACCATAATAAAATATTAATAACATTTATTCCATTATATCAAATTATAAAACAATTGTCTAAGCCACCTCGATAAAAGTTTTAAAGTAATTTTTTATCTCTTTGGTTAATTCTTCTGAATTATTTACTCTAAAACCACTTTCAATATATTTACTATTCCCATTATGTTTTATCTTTAAAAAAACCTTGCTTTCACCTTTGTTTTTCAAAAATATATCCCTTAATTTTTCTAATTTTTCTTTATCTGGATTATCTTTTAAAATTAATTTCAAAGGTCTCAACGCTCTCGAATGAAAAAAATCTCTTGGGGGTTCGTGATTAACAGCTCCTTTTTTCTGAACATTTTTTTTAAAATTATCTACAGACCCTCTCATATCTTCATATAAAATTACCCCGACTGAATCAGCTAAAAATTTAACATCCTGATCTTTATCAGACACCTTACCCTGACATATAATTACTTTGCCTTCTTCCCAAATCTCGGGATTTTCTTTTAACAAATTAGGAAATACTAAAATTTCGACATTACTATAATTATCTTCTATTTTAGCAAAAATCATAGACTGATTTTTACGAGTCATAATTTTTTTTATAGAAGTAATAATTCCAGCTATATTTATGTAACTATCCCCCTTATAGGCCGATAAACTGTTTAAAGGAACAGCAATGTCTCTTAAATACCTCTTAAAATCATTAAAAGGGTGCTCTGTAATATAAAGTCCTAATAATTCCTTTTCCCAACTAAGTTTTTCCTGTTGTTTAACGGGGGGAAAATCCTTTAAACCTACCTGATTAGGATAATCAAGTCCTGAAGCTTCTCCAAAAAGACTTGACTGCCTGCTTTCTTTAATTTTACTAACTTCTTTATTAAAGTTGAGTAAAGACTCTAAATTGTTTAATAATTTGCCCCTGTCCTCCATACTGTCAAAACAACCACTCTTAATTAAACTCTCTAAAGATTTTTTGTTTAAATCCCTGTCTATTACCCTGTCTAAAAAATCAAAAATATCCTTATAGCGACCGTTCTCTTTCCTTTCTTTTATAATAGCCTCGACTATGTGTTCTCCAACATTCTTGATTGCATTTAACCCAAAACGTATAATTCCCGCCTGTCCTGAATTAGAAAATTGAGTAACCGTAAAAAAAGCAACTGATTCATTAATATCAGGTTGCAATACTTCCATCCCCATATTTCTACATTCTTCAATTTCAATGGCCACTCGATCTGTATTTTGCTGATCACAGGTTAACAAAGCAGCCATAAACTCAACTGGCCAATGAGCTTTTAAATAAGCAGTTTGATAACCAATTAAGGCATAACAGGCGGCATGACTTCTGTTGAAACCATAGCCAGCAAAAGGCTCAATAAATGAAAAAATCTTTTCAGCCAAATCTTTATTTATACTGT
>JAIOTG010000038.1 GCA_021106995.1 bacterium | reverse complement strand
ATATAAGGCTCGTCCTACCTCCCTGTGCCCCTCCTCTGTATAACTACCAAGCTCCATCATATCTCCTAAAACTGCCCATTTTCTTCCTTTATTTTCCAAATCAATTTTTTTTATAAAATCAATAGCTGAAATGCTAGACTGAGGTGAAGAATTGTAACTATCGTCTATAATTAAAGTATTTTTTATTCCTTTAATTAAATTCATCCTCCCATAGGGCAAATAATAATTTCTTAAAGCATCGGATATCTCTACTAAATTCATCTTATAAGCAATACCAACTGAAGCGGCAGCCAAAGAAGAATAAATTGCCGAATATCCAATAACCCGAGGAAGTTTTATAGGAACAACTGATCCTTCATGGTTTAGCTTGAAGCTCACCCCTGACATATTATCAATATCCCTATTTTCCTCAAAACTAAAAACTAAATTCTGTGCTCTCACATTAGCCTCGGAGTGAAACCCATAGGTTAAAATTTTTGTCTTGGCCGCACTTTTAAGCTCTTTAGTTAATTCATCGTCATAATTCAATATTGCCCAACCCTCTCTTTTTAATTCTTTAATTAAAACACTCTTTTCTTTTTGTATATTTTTTACTGTTTTAAAAAATTCCAAATGAGAAGATCCTATAGTGGTAATAACTCCTATATCACACTTTGCAATACTAATTAAATACTCCATATCCCCAGGCCTGTCAACTCCAAATTCTAAAACTAAAAATTCAGGATAATCCTTATCCTTTAATAGTATTAATTTAAGCGCTTTAAAAAAAACAAAAAACCAGCCAAATAAAGATTTACCAGGAGACTTTATTCCAATAATACTTAAAGGAACACCTAACTCATTGTTATAATTCTTTATACTCTCCCTGGTATTAAACTTAGAAGAAAGGACATTAAAAACAGCCTCTTTAGTGCTTGTTTTACCCACACTCCCTGTGATACCAACAATCCTAGGATTATACTTCCTTAAAATAGTTTTAGCTAAAATTTTAAGTTTTAATTGAATCAATTTTTTCATAATATTATAAATTACTTTACTTTTCATCATCTTTAATCGCCTCACATAATCCATCCTGACACACTGCTTTTGAATTTCCTATATCAAGCTCTGAATCACTGCACCTATATAATGTTTCTACATTTTCATTTTCATTTTTTCCCCAATACTCACTCCATTTTTTTTCGGAAATTAACTTATTTATTGCCTCAACTGCCAAACATGGCTTATACGATTTCACTAAGTGACAATCATCATCTGTATTACATTTCTTATAACTCTCAGGATTATTAAAATCAATCTGCTGATTAAATTGCACCCAATCTTTATTAGCGCAATCATCGGGACAATTACATATGTTTTCTCCTGTACCACATTCCCCATTTGGACAATCTATACAAATAAACATATCTGATACTTCAGCGCACCTGCCTTCGCTATAAGCTATAGCTCCGCCCTTACTACTCAATCCTTCGCAACAAGTTTTATTTTCCTTCAACATACTACTACCTCTTTCACCTTCTTTTATACATTTAGATTCATTTTTGCCTTGATCCTTTTCTAATAATTTAACCTCAGTTAATCCACAAATATACCTTGCTTTTTTCTTACCACCACAATATCGCACAAGACCGCCAACTACTATTTCTTGATCTTTATATTTTAGAAAATCAAAACTATCTCCAATATGAATAGACCCTTCCAAACTCAAGTCTGATAAATTACACCCACTACCAGGACCTTCATAATCAACACCCACCTTCAAGGCTATACATAACCCCACTATACCTTTTACTTTTACATATTCTCCCTCCTTTAATTTTGAAGCTAGTATCTCCTGAACATTATAAATAATACCTTCCTGAACATTTTCTTCATCAGCTAAATTATTATTAAAATTAATCTGCTGATTAGGTTAAATTTGAGCTATGGGGACATTTAATTCAACCGTTTCCTGGACTTTATTTCTCTCAACAAGCCAAATCGCAACACAAAATAAAACAACAAAAACAAAAACACCAATTGCAAAAATATATTTTATTTTCTTATTAAATTACCAATAATAAATATTCATTTATAACTTACCAAAATCTTCATTAAAAATACCGAGGCCCAAGTTGCGCATAACCTGGAAAGCGTCAGCTGGTCTGCCTAAGAAATATCTCTTGCTATCTTCTAAATTTATATATCAAACTTCTCTATTGTTTTCAACTTGAAGAAATATTCTACCTTTTTGTTTTTTTTGCAAAGCTATCATCAATGTCTAATTTAACTCCACCAGCTCTATTTAGATCATAACTACCTTCTAATTCTGTTTATCACTAAAACCATCTCCAAGGGCCATAGTTATAGTTTTAAAAACCGATCCTGGCTCATATTCATTAAATACAACCGGATTATTATAAACATCTATATCATTCATAGTCGTTGGAATTAGAATTCAGCAAGGAACACATGGCCATTATTTCCACTGTCTTTGAATTAATTACAATCACACGCAACCCATAAAGAATCTATCGCTTTTTTAATCTTTTTTATATTTCTTCCAATTCTAATCTTTCCTTAAGAATCGTCGCTATTTGATTCACCTCCTCTGAATACTCGTAAGCATCGTCACTCCAGACGATCACCAGTATATTATTTTTTACTAGCAAAATACCAATTGTTTTATTAATTTTTTTAACCTCCCTGTTTAAATCTTCTATTGTTTTATATTTAATTGAATGAATTCCCAATTCTTTTGTTTGTGAAATATTTTTTTCAATATAGTCAGAGAGATACCACTCTTCAATAACTGAAACATCAACGCCATCATATAGTTCTAAAAAAGTCTCTTTATTACTTATAATTCCTGGATTTGTTTCTAATCCTATTTCTATAGCGTAGTCATCAATTTCTCTAAGTTGAAAACCTACTGGAATCTCGTCTATTTTAAGCGTAAAATCATCCGGATAAACAGGCGCGTCTTTTATAATAAAAGTAATAGAATAAATTATTTTTTGTGGACTAGAGACTGCATAGGGATCCTGCTCTGAAACTTTAAATCCATAATTAAATTTAAATCTAAACTCCCCCACCCCTATATACTCAGCTATACTAGGGCTTCCAGGTTCATAAGGACAAATTATTTGATTCCATTCCTTTTGAGTACTTAATTTTGGCTCAAGAGCGATAGGTTCAACCCCCTCAAATAGTGCTATATAACAACTATCTCCTGAATTTTGATTAGAAATTTGAAAACTATTTCCAATTGCCAACCATTGCCATTCACCATTTTCAAATTTCTGAATATCCCAGTATCTATCGCCTCCATTATTATGATATATTTCTCTATCTAGATTGTTCTCAATAGTAATTTTCATATTCTCTCCTTGGCTATATTCATTTTTATCAGTGCTGATAATAACTTCATTTTCTAAAGTCGAAGCATTATTATTAGAAATTAATTTTTTAAAATCATTATTAGAGATACCTAACCCTAAATTACGCATTACCTGAAAAGCATCAGCCGGTCTTCCTAAAAAATATCTCTTACCATCTTCTGGGTTTGTATACCAGGCTTCTCCATTTTGTTCTACTTGAATAAATATTTTTCCTTTTTGCTTTTCAGAAAAATCTAAATCAATTTTTAACTTCATACCCCCTCCCGACCTTGGATCATAATTCTTTTCTATTTCCTCTTTATCTCCATATCCATCCTCATCGGTGTCAGGATTGTGTGGAAGCGTTGCAATAGCTTCCTCAAAAATATCAGAAAGACCATCGCCGTCTAAATCCTGGCCAATAAGACTGCTTAAACCTATTTCAATTTTTCCTATATCATCATTAGTAGTACCAACTCCCTGTTCACGCATAACATTAAACGCATCTTCCGGCCTACCCAAGTAAAACATCTCGGTGCCTGCGGGGTTAATATAATATGCCTCCCCATTTTCTTCTACTTTTAACATTATTCTACCTTTTAATTTTTTGGCCGATTCACTACTTAATAAAAAACTATTATTTTTATATTCACAATCCATTTCATCTTCTAGCCAATCATAATCAAACGGACAAATTTTACCCCAATAACTATCCTTTACTGCCTCCTCCCAGCTCTCTGGCAAATTATTACATTTATCAATATCTTCAACAAAAGCGCATTTCTGCTTTACCTCGTTAATTATTAAATCTTCACAATTACCATTTAGACCAGAATGTCCAGCAGTACAACAAAAATCTGTTTTACTGAGCTCACAAACTGAATCCTCTTCCACTTCCGCATAACCGTTAGGACACTCAAATTCCTCAATAATATCCCATCCACTAGGAGGATCGCAGTACATACACTCATCACCCATAAAAAACTCTGAACACTCTTTCGTCTCCTCGTTAATAGCATATCTAGGCATGGCCTGAGAAGCATCTGTTTCGGTGAAATTTGTTAAAAATAAACATCCCAAAATTAGAGATAAACCTAAAAAAAATTTTATTTTTTTATACATAAATTTCTTTTATTTTACAAAATTTATAATTTACCAAAATCCTCATTAGAAATACCAAGACCTAAATTACGCATAACTTGAAAAGCGTCAGCTGGCCTGCCCAGGAAATATCTTTTTCCATCTTCTGGATTTATATACCAAGCTTCTCCATTATTTTCAACTTGAAGAAGTATTCTACCTTTTTGTTTTTCTGCAAAGCTATCATTAATATTTAATTTATCCCCACCAACTTTATTTGGATCATAATCACCTTCTAACTCTTGCTTATCACTAAAGCCATCTCCATCTGTATCAGGATTATTTACGTTAGTGCCAATAGCATCCTCAAATTTATCAGGAAGACCATCTCCGTCAGCATCATCTCCTGTTAAACTATTCAATGCCATTGGGATATTGTCTAAATCATCAGTGGTTATTCCTATGCCCTGTTCGCGCATTACCGAAAAAGCATCGGCCGGACGACCTAAATAATGTGAATATTTAGTGGTTGGGTTAATATAATAAGCCTTGCCATCATCCTCTACTTTAAGAACTATTCTGCCCTTTAATCTGTCAGAAAGAGCTGATCCAAATATTTTATTTTTAGCGTCTAAATAAAGAGTATTTTCTTGATAGCTCCCTGCCAAAGGCTTTATTATCTGATTATTTATCTTTTCAATAATTTTCTTACCACTTATATCTTCATTACCAAAACCTAAAACATAATCATCTCCAATAACAATCAAAGGAACTCCGGCCGAATTTATATTAAATTTTTCTATTATATTATCGTACAGCTTCTTATTTTCACTATTATTATATATTTCATACTCTTTTAAGTTAATATCTTCAAAATTATATTTTATATCATCTAAAAAATCTTCGGCATCAGCACAATGAGGACAACTCTCTCCCTTAAACAATAAAACATCAAATTTTCCACTATCCCGTATTTCACCTTCTATTAAATATAAATCTTCGTCCATTTCATCTTTAGCAAAATCACGACGCATTTTGGTTAAATAATAATCTTTATCCTCTACCACGCCCTTAAGGCTCTCTAAATCATTATTACTGTATACTAAATCATAATCGTACTCGAAATTCTCAAGGCTTTCTCTATTTATTTCTTTATTAAATTCTAAATTAAATTCAGGAGCTTTTACCTGATTATCAGACAAAACATAAAGTAAAACTTCGTTAGATTTTAATGATTCCTTAAAATCCTCCGGAACGCGTGTTGAAATTTGAGAAATTTTTAAAGGATAAACTATAGAATTAGATTTAAAGGATATTTTAATAGGCTCTATGTAGTCACTGTATTTGTCAACATTTTCAGGAAAACTTTCATCAATCCAATCATTTATTCCACTTTCAGCCTCCTCTATTCCAACCTGCAACTCTTCTTCGGAAATATCATCCTTAATCTCCCCCTCCATCTCTTCCATAAACTTTTCTTTGCTCCAACTTTTACAATCAAGAATGTCATCATAATCATAAGAGTTATAGGAAACTAACATTAAAAACTATGTCATGGATTTTTGAAACTTTACAAAATCCATACCCCTGATTGATTCTAGATAATATATAGCAAGCTCTCTTGAAAAATTATCTTTATTAATTTCCTTATCACTAACCTCTGCATTAAAATCCTCTATTATGCTTTCAAGATTATTCTTCTCATAATCTAATTGATAAACCCAACTTTGAATATCTGTGGTAGCTTCAATTTTATCTTCTAAAACCTCTTCTTCAGTCCTATTTAAACCCGATATTTCTTCTTGAAATTCCTCCTCGCTCCAATATTTCATATCATTAAGGTCATCATAGGCCTCATGGTCTTTGGGAGTCAACCTTAATAAATAATCCATAGCTTTTTGAAACTTAGTAAAATCTTTATTTAAGAAAAGCTCAACAAGGTAATAATCAGCTAATT
>JAIOTG010000030.1 GCA_021106995.1 bacterium | reverse complement strand
TGGTTCTTTTTCAAAATATTCTTACGAATTTCAGACTTTATCTGAAGCAGGAGAAGATATTATTTATATTGATGAAAAAAATAAAATTGCAATTAATAAAGAAGATTTCAGTGATGAAATTATTAACGATTTTAATTTAGAAATTGATAAAAATAATTTAGTTGAAAAAAAATCTATTGAAGTAGGAGATATTTACTCTCTTGGTTTTAAATATTCAGAAGCTTTTGATTTAAAATATAAAAGCAAGGAAGGAAAAGACGAGTTGGTTTATATGGGGTCTTATGGAATGAGTCCATCACGTTTGATGGGGGCGATTGTAGAGCTTAACAATGATGATAAAGGAATAATTTGGCCGGAAGCAGTTGCGCCATTTAGGATTCACTTAATTTCATTAGGACAGAATAAAGAGGTAGATAAAATTTATAAAAATTTGGAGAAATCTAATATAGAAGTTTTATATGATGACAGAGAAGATGTTTCAGTTGGAAAAAAGTTTGCTGACGCAGATTTAATTGGATGCCCCGTAAGGCTTGTAGTTAGTAAAAAAACTCTTGAAAGTAAATCAGTAGAATTTAAAAAAAGATCTGAAAGTGAGGTGAAGTTGGTTAAGATTGATAAAATAGAAGCTATTTTAAAATAAGTAAGATAACATTAAACAGGTTACGCGTTACAGGTTACGCGTTACAAGTTACATGAAATTGTGTTAAATAAAATATTAGGAAAATTCAGTAAAGATTTAGGCATAGATTTAGGTACTAAAAATACCTTGGTTTATACTACTGATAAGGGTATTGTCATTAATGAGCCAAGTGTTGTGGCTGTTAATGTCAGGACCGATGAGATTTTAGCAGTAGGTGAAGACGCTCGTAAGATGGTGGGTAAGACTCCTTATCATATTAGGGCGGTTAAGCCCCTGATAGACGGGGTTATTTCTGATTTTGAAATTAGCGAAAAGATGATTAAATATTTTATTAACAAAGTTCATAGCGAGAATTTTACTATAACCCCTAGGCCTAGAATGATAATAGGAATACCTTTAGAAATTACTGAGGTAGAAAAAAAGGCCGTAGAAGACGCGGCTAAATCAGCTGGGGCCAGAAAAGTATTTCTAATAGAAGAATCTATGGCGGCTGCCATAGGGGCTCGTTTACCTGTGACTGAAGCTATAGCTAATATGATAATTGACATTGGTGGTGGGACTACCGAGATTGCTGTTATTTCATTGGGAGGAGTTGTTACTTGGAAGTGTTTGCGTTTAGCCGGTGACACTCTTGATAATAACATAATAGATTATATGAGAGAGGAGTTTAATCTTCTTATAGGTGAGCAGATGGCCCAAAAAATAAAAATTAATATTGGATCAGCTATAACACTTAAGGATTCTCTTGAAATGGATGTTAAGGGACGCGATTTATTAAATGGTTTACCTAAGGCTATTACTATAAATGATGGTCAAGTAAGAGATGCAATTAGAAAAACATTGAATCAAATTATCGATAATATAAAAACAACTTTGGAAAAAACTCCACCTGAACTTGTTGCCGATATTTATGAGCAAGGTATTTTTTTGAGTGGAGGAGGAGCTCTTCTTAGAGGACTTGATAAAGAAATAGCTCATGCAACTAAGATTTCAGTAAAAATAGTAGACGATCCTTTAACTGCGGTTGTTAGAGGAACCGGAATTTTGTTGGATGATATTGATTTATTAAATAAAATAATATCTCCTGGCTCTAGCAGTTAGTCTTTTTTGGAATAATACTTTTTTGAGATGATTAAAATTAATTTTAGAAAAATTACCCTTTTTTTATTAATATGTATTGTTTTAATAATACTTCATTATTTTTCTTGGCTTTCTCCGGTGGAAAATAGAATTGTATCTTGGGTTTCTTTTCCGGTTAACAAGGTTTATTCTAAAGTTGTTTCGTGGAAGAGGGAGTATAGAGATATTTCTTCTACCCAAGTTAGTTTAGATGACCTGAAAAATATTAAAAAAGAAAAAAACAGTTTGATAGCTGAAAATGCAAAATTAGAATCTTACAGATTTGAAAATAAGAAATTAAGAAAGTACCTGAACTTTTTAGAAGAGGTCGAGTATAAATATGTAATGGCCGGAGTAATTTCTAAGGGCTATTCAATTAATTCTAACGAAGAAATTTCTACAATTTTAATAAATAGAGGTGAGAAACAAGGAATAAGAAAGGGGTTGTTAGTAGTTAACAGTGAAGGGGTGGTTGTTGGAAAAATAGAAGAAACAAACAATCTAACTTCAAAGGTGTCCCTATTAACCCATAGTAATTGTCAATTAGCAGCTACTATTCAGGACGGCCAGGAGACATACGGCATAGTTGAGGGTGATCTTGGTTTAACTATAAAAATGGGCTTTATTCCTCAGGACAAAGAAATAAATCAGGGCGATTTAGTGGTAACTTCGGGATTAGAAGAAAATATTCCTAGAGGTTATGTTTTAGGTGAGGTTGTTTTAGTTGAAAGAAGTTTTAATCAAATGTGGCAGGACGCAATTATTGAACCATTGGTCGACCTAAAGAATTTAACCTTAGTTTCAGTTTTAGTACCTTAATTTTAATATTAAATTCATGGTAAATAGGTTTAAAATAAACAGAACTTATTTAAGGATACTATTTAATTTTCTATCTATAATTTTGGTTTTCTTAATTCACTTGTCATTTATAAGAGCTTTTGATTCTTGGCTAGGATATTTAAATTTAAGTTTAATTTTTTTAATTTTTGTATTAGAGACCAGTGGCTTTACTTGGGGCTTGGGTTGGATTTTGGGGCTAGGTTTCTTTTTTGATATTTTTTACTTTCTTCCTTTCGGTTATTTTTTACTAACTTTTTTTATAGTAGTTTTAGTTTCTTATTTCCTTTTACTTGGTTTTTTTACCAACCGCTCTCTTTATTCCTATTTTGGCTTAGTTTTTGTAAGCACTATAGTTTATGAAGTAGTTTTAAATTTATTGATTTATTTTTTAAATTTTTATTCCTCTTCGAGAATATTTTTTTTGTTTGTTAAAAATTTTTGGGAGAGGTTAGGCCAGGAATTGATCGTGAATTGGTTGGCCACTTTTGTATTATTTTATATTTTTAGTTTTTTTAATAAAAGATTTAACGCTGTGTTTATAAGAAAATAATTTTTTTTATGCCATCTAGACGCAAGAAAAAAGACCCTTTTATAGTCATGCCTGAAAAACTTAAAGATAGGAAAATCAGGGGTTTTTCTTATCAATTAGAGTGGACAGAGGATTCTTTTATTTCGGAGGATCAGGGTGGTGAATCTATGCGTTTAACTTTTAATTTTAGTTATCTTAAAGCAATAAGTTTATTTATTTTATTATTTGTGGTTATAATTTTGGGAAGAGTTTTTTATTTACAGATTTTAAAAGGAGACTATTATAGTGCTATGGCCAGAGGGAATCGCATAAGAATAAAAAGTGTTGAAGCGCAGAGGGGCACCATATATGATAGAAACAACGAACCTTTAGTTATGAATGTAGCTAATTTTGTTTTATATATTGTTCCTGGAGATATGCCTGAAGATAAAAAAGAGAGAAACGAGCTAATAGACAAAACTTCCAAGATTTTAGGAGATGAGGAGGTAAAAATTAGAATAGATGATATTTTAAAAGAGATAAATATTAATTCTTTAGAGGCTTATCAACCTTTTTTTATTATAGACAATCTTGATTATGAAAAGGCTTTATTGCTTTTATTGGAAAACAAAGAAATGCCGGGAATTATTTTGTCTAATAAGAATAGGAGAAAATATTTAAATAAATTTGATATTCCTTTTTTAGAAGAAGTAAGGTTAGATGATGGTCAGATTGTAGAAAGGCAGGTTCTTAAAAAGTTTAAAAGTGAATCTTTTTCTCATCTTTTAGGGTATATAGGGAAAATAAGTCCAGAAGAACTTGAGGAGAGAGAAGGATATTTTAGTATTGATTATATTGGGAAAGCTGGTCTAGAGTATTCTTATGAAGATATTTTAAAGGGTAATAAAGGAAAAAAACAAATAGAGGTTGATGCTTTAGGTAAAGAGAAGAGGATTATTAGTGAAGAGGCGGCAATGGATGGTGATAGTTTAGTCTTATCTTTGGATTCAAAACTTCAAACAAAAGTAGAACAAATTTTAAAAGAAGAATTGAATAAAAGGGGTTTAACCAATGCTTCGGCTATAGTGATGAATCCAAATAATGGACAAATTTTATCTTTAGTAAGTTTACCTAGTTTTGATAATAATATTTTTTCTAGAGGTTTAAGTAAAGAGGAATATAACTTGATTTTTAGTAGTGAAAATAAATCTTTATTTAACAGGACTATTAAGGGAGAATATCCTTCTGGATCTACCATAAAGCCGGTTATAAGTGTCGCTGCCTTAGAAGAGGGTGTTATTTCTGAAAATACAAAAATAAATAGTGTCGGAGGAATTAGTATAGGAAGTTGGTTTTTTCCTGATTGGTTAGCTGGTGGTCATGGGTCTACTGATGTGAGAAAAGCAATTGCTCAATCAGTAAATTCATTTTTTTATTATATTGGAGGGGGTTATCAGGAT
The DNA here is from genome assembly GCA_021106995.1 of bacterium. GTDB lineage: Bacteria > Patescibacteriota > Patescibacteriia > Patescibacteriales > JAGXOH01 > JAIOTG01. Next base: position 4,272 of record JAIOTG010000030.1, on the reverse strand, counting down.
TTTCAAGGATTAGGCCTTGATAGAATGTTAGAATATGATAAAAAGTTAGGATTAGGCCAAAAAACCGGTATAGATCTTCCTTCTGAGGGTGACGGATTTTTGCCAAGCCGTGAGTGGAAAGAAGAGAATTTTGGAGAGCCTTGGTATATCGGAGATACTTATCACCTAGCTATTGGCCAGGGGTTTCTTTTAGTTACGCCTCTTCAAGTAGCTAATTTTACTGCTTTTTTTGCCAATGGAGGGACTCTTTATAAGCCTCGTTTGGTTGAAAAAATTATTTCAAATTCTGGAGATTCAACAAGAGGGCTTCCCCCAGAGGTTATTAGTAGTGATTTTTTAGATGATTATAATGTGGAGGTTGTAAGACAGGGTATGAGACAGACAGTTCAGTATGGAAGTGGGCGTAGTTTAAATTCTTTGGACGTTGAGGTGGCCGGCAAGACCGGAACGGCTCAATGGTCTAGTGAAAAAGATCCACATGCCTGGTTTACCTCTTTTGCGCCCTATGATAATCCTGAAATTGTTGTTACAGTTTTGGTTGAAGAAGGAGAAGAGGGAACTTATATTTCTGTTCCTATAACCAAGGAAATTATAAAATATTATTTTGACAATAAGGTTAAAAATGGATAGGATAAAAGGAATATATAAAGTGTAACGCTATTAATTTATAATATTATGAATAAAAATAATCAGAAAAGTGTTTTTTCTCAAGCAGAAGAAAATGTCTTAGATTTCTGGGAAAAAAATGAAATTTTTAAGAAGTCAGTAGAAAAAGAAGCCCCAAAAGGGGATTATGTTTTTTATGATGGACCTCCTTTTATAACAGGACTTCCTCATTACGCTACTTTGCTTCCAAGTATTGCTAAAGATGTTATTCCAAGATATCAAACAATGAAAGGTCATCGCGTAGAACGTGTTTGGGGCTGGGATTGTCATGGATTGCCAGCTGAAAATAAGGTTGAAAAAGAATTAGAACTTCGGAATAAAAAGGATATTGAAAAACTTGGGGTTGGAAAATTTGTTGATGCTTGTCGAAATTATGTAAATGTGGGCTCAGAACAATGGGAGTGGTATATAAACAGGATTGGTCGTTGGGTTGATATGAAAAATTCTTATAAGACTATGGATCTTAATTTTATGGAGAGTACTATTTGGGCTTTTAAGAAGTTGTATGATGACGGCTTTATTTATGAGGGTTATAGAACATCGCTTCATTGTCCAAGATGTGCTACTCCTTTGTCAAAATTTGAGATAACAATGGATGCGGGATCATATAAAGATGTAGACGATGAAACAGTGGTTGTGAAATTTAAATTAAAAAATGAAGAAAATACTTACTTACTTGCCTGGACTACAACTCCATGGACCTTGCCTGGTAATTTAGCCTTGGCAGTGGGTAAGAATATTGAGTATGTAAAGATTAAATGTGATAGTAATTTATCTAGTAAATTAAGAAAATCTGGTGTAGCTACAGAAGAATCTAGAGTTACAAGTGGAACGTATATTATCGCAAGAGATATTTTTTGGAACAACATAAGATCAAATTTTGGATTAACAGAAATAAGACAGCTCATTTCTGGGATTCATTCAGAAATTAATAGTGAAATAGAAAATAATATAAGTTATGAGGAATTTATTAAAAAATATCAAATAGAAGAAGTAAAGGGTTCTGATCTAGAAGGTGAAGAGTATGAACCATTATTTGATCTGAAAAATGAAGAATTAAGCAGTCACAATAAAACCTTTAAAGTATATTCAGCAGATTTTGTAACAACTGAAGAAGGAACTGGTATTGTTCATATTGCTCCCAATTTTGGTGAAGATGACTTTAACTTAGGTAAAGAAGTTGGACTCCCTACGATTGATTTAATGGATGAAAACGGTATTTATACAGATCAGGCCGGTGATTGGAGTGGTGAATATTTTAAAAAAGCAAATTCAAGAGTTTTAGAAGAGTTAGGAGAGAAGATATTTGTAAAAAAAATTCATAAACATTCATATCCTTTTTGTTATAGATGTAATACTAGACTAATTCATAAAACTCAAAAAGCATGGTATTTGAAGATTGAAAATATCAGACAGAAAATGCTTGATAACAATAAAAAAGATATTAATTGGATTCCGGAACATTTTAAAGAAGGAAGATTTCAAAAAAACATAGAAACCGCCCCCGATTGGTGCTTGTCTCGCTCTCGTTATTGGGGTTCGCCGATACCAGTTTGGAGATGTGAAAAGTGTGATGAGCTAAAGGTAGTGGGATCGCTTGAGGAAATAGAAAAGGAAAGTGGTATTAAAGTAAATGATTTACATAGACCAAAGATTGATGAAATAAAGTTTAAATGTAGTTGCGGTGGTAAAATGAAGAGGGTTGTAGAGGTTTTAGATTGTTGGTTTGAATCAGGTTCAATGCCTTTCGCGCAATTTCATTATCCTTTTAATGAAGAAAGAAAAAGGGAGTGGAAAAATATTTTTCCAGCTGATTTTATTATTGAATATACAGGACAGCTTCGGGGATGGTTTTATTATTTACATGTATTGTCTAATACACTATTTAATTCTGTAGCTTTTAAAAATGTGATCGTAACCGGAGTATTGGCCGGAACAGACGGAAGAAAAATGAGCAAATCTTTTGGAAATTACCCTGATCCCAAAGAGGCTTTAGACAAATATGGTAGCGATGCCCTGCGAATATACTTTATGAGCAGTCCTATTATGGTAGGTGGCGACATGGCTCTTAATGAAAAGGATATTCAGGATTGTCTCAGGAAAAATGTTATTTTACTTGGTAATGTGGTTAAATTTTATTTTTTATTTAACGAAGGAAACGAAATTTTAAAGTTGGATGACTTAGAGAAAGAAATTAAACCTTCCAATATTTTAGATAAATGGATACTTCTTAGATCAAATCAGTTAGTTGAGGAAGTTTCAGAAGGTTTAGATGATTATAACTTGCCGAACGCTAGTCGTCCTATTACAGTTTTTATTGATGATTTATCAACTTGGTATTTAAGACGCTCTAGAGATAGATTTAAAGGGGAAGATGAAAATGATAAAAAAGATGCAATACAAGTTACTGCCTATGTTTTATTAAAATTGTCAAAAGTAATAGCTCCTATTATGCCTTTTGTGGCTGAAGATGTTTGGCAAAAAGTCAGTAGAAATAATTTTAAAAATAAAAATGTATCAGTTCATCTTAAAAATTGGCCTAAAATTTTTAATGCAAGCAAAATAGATAATAGTGAAATATTAAAAAAAATGAAGATAATCAGGGAGGTAGTTGAGTTTGGCTTGGCTAAAAGAGATGAGGCTGAGATAAAAGTTAGGCAGCCATTAAATGAATTAATAATCAAGAATTTTGAATTAAAAGAAGAATACTCTAATTTAATAAAAGATGAAGTGAATGTAAAAAAGATTACTAGCCAAAAAGGAGACGGAGATTTAAAGGTGGAATTAGACACAGAAATAACCGAGGATTTAAAATTGGAGGGTATAAAGCGTGAAATAGTTAGGTTTGTTAATAATGCAAGAAAAAAGAAGGGCTTAACAATTAAGGATAGTATTATGCTTTATTGGGAGTCAGAAAGCTCGGATATAAAAAAATCTTTAAATAATTATAAAGAAGAATTGATGAAAGATGTTTTGGCAAAAGATGTTGTTCAGGGCTTGGGAAATAATACAGAAGATTTAACAGAATTCATGGTAAATAATGAAAAATTTACATTGAAGATAAAAAAAGTATAATCTTATGTTAAAAAAGAAAGCTAGAGCCTTGGTTTTATTTTCGGGCGGTCTGGATTCAATGATTGCTGTTAAATTATTACAAGTTCAAAATATAGAAGTAGAAGCGATTTGTTTTGTTAGTAATTTTTTTAATTCTAAAAAGGCAGAAGAGGGAGCTAAGAATTTAAAAATAAAACTTCATATAGTTAATATTAGCAAGGAAATGTTAAAATTGGTCAAAAATCCTCCTAATGGTCATGGAAAATATTATAATCCTTGCATTGATTGTCATGGCTTAATGGTTAGGAAAGCTGGTAAATTTATAGAAAAAAACAAGAAATTTGATTTTTTGGCCAGCGGAGAAGTTTTGGGTCAGAGGCCGTTTTCTCAAAATAAAAAATCTTTGAAAAAAGTTATTGATATTTCAGGGTATGAAATATTAAGACCCCTTTCGGCTATGTTGCTTCTAGAAACTGAAATAGAGAAAAAAGGGCTTGTAAAAAGAGAGGAACTTGCTAATATTTCAGGGAGAAACAGGAGCGTTCAATTTGA
>JAIOTG010000006.1 GCA_021106995.1 bacterium | reverse complement strand
TGAGAGAAATGTTTCTTTATACTGTCAATTAGGTCTACCCTTTGTTTTAGGGACAACTGGTGGTGATCGGAGTTTCCTTGAATCCAATGTAAAAGAATCAGAAACATCGGCAGTTATTGCACCAAATATGGCGCCTCAAATTGTCGGTTTTCAGGCTATGATGGAATATGCAGCCCAGCAATTTTCAGGACTTTTTCAAGGTTATGAGCTTAGGATTGTGGAAAGCCATCAGTCCTCCAAGGCTGACACCAGCGGAACGGCCAAGGCCATGGTAAAATATTTTGATCCTCTGGGTGCAAAAAACGGTTTAGGAGATAAGTTTGAAGAGAAACATATTATTAAGGAAAGGGACAGAGACAGACAAAGGGCTATCTGGCAAATAGAGGAAAAATATTTAGATGGCCATGCCTGGCATGTTTACGATTTGATTTCCCCGGATGGAACAGTTATTTTCAATTTTCAGCACAAAGTCAACGGTCGTCAAATTTATTGCGACGGTGTGTATATGGCCATTAAGTTTTTGCACCAGAAGATTCAGGAGGGATCATCCGGGAAAGTATTCTCTATGATTGATGTTTTAAAATTAGGCTAGAAATAAAAACTGACCATCAAACAAACAGGGGTTTTGAAAAGAACCCCTGTTTTTATTTTATTTAAATTTATGTTATAATTATTTTTAGATAAAAATTAATTATTTATTTTATGAACGTAGCAATTAATGGTTTTGGCAGAATTGGCCGAGCCACCTTTAAAGCACTTTTGGATAATAAAAATATTAATATTGTAGCCATTAATGATTTGACCGATTTATCTAATTTGGTTCATCTTTTAAAATATGACAGTGTTTATGGAGTTTATGACAAAAAGGTAAGAAGATCATCTCATCATCTATACGTAGATGGTAAAAAGTTTAAAGTTTTAGCAGAGAGAGATCCATCGAATCTTCCTTGGAAAGAGTTGGGTGTTGATGTTGTTCTGGAATGTACTGGATTTTTTAGAACTGAAGAAACGGCTGGTAAACATTTGGAAGCTGGTGCTAAAAAAGTAATAATTTCAGCTCACGCTAAAGGGGACGAAGGAATAAAAAATATTGTTTTGGGCGTCAATGAAAACGAAATTAAAAAAAGTGACAAGATTATTTCTATGGCATCTTGCACCACTAATTGTTTAGCTCCAGTAACTAGTGTAATAAAGAAAAAATTTGGAATAAAAAAGGCCATAATGACGACCATTCATTCTTATACGAGTTCTCAAAATATTGTAGACGGACCTCATAAAGATCTTAGAAGAGGAAGGGCGGCCGCTATTAATATCGTACCCACCACGACTGGTGCTGCTATAGCAACTACTAAAACTATTCCAAGTTTAAAAGGAAAATTTGACGGAATGGCTGTCCGCACTCCCACCCCGGTTGGATCTCTTTGTGATATTGTTTTTTCTATTTCTAAAAAAGTGACTGAAAAAGATATAAATAAAGCTTTAACTAAAGCATCCAAAACTTCTAAATTAAGAGGTATTTTAGAAGTAACCAATGATCCTATAGTTCTTTCTGATATTGTAGGTAATCCAGCTAGTTCTATTGTGGATTTGGAATTAACTAAAGTTGTGGATGGAGACTTGGTTAAAATTATTTCTTGGTATGACAATGAGTGGGGTTATAGCAACCGTATGGCCGATACAGCTGATTATTTAAGGAAGAAAAAGCTTGTTTAAATAAGTTTTATGAATATTTTAGCAAAAATAAAAAAAGCTAATTTGCTTGGCCGTGGAGGCGGTTGTTTTTCTACTACTCTTAAATGGAAAATGGTTGACGAGGCTTCGGGAAACGAAAAATATATAGTTTGTAATGCTTCTGAAGGGGAGCCTGGCGTGAAAAAGGATGGGTATATTTTAAAGCATAGAGCCGAGGAAGTTATAGAAGGGATTGAAATTGCTCGTAGTTTTTTAAATAAAGGCAAAAAGAAAATAAAAGTTAAAGCCTATATTTATATAAATGGAGATTATTATCAGACATTAGGACCTGGATTATTGGAATGTATCGGAAAAAAAGATATAGAGCTTTTTGTAAAACCTCATGGAGCAGGATATATTGGAGGAGAGGAAACTTCTATTTTAAATTCTATAGAAGGGGAAAGGATTGAACCTCGTTTAAGACCACCTTATCCTACTACAAATGGTCTTTGGGGATGTCCTACTTTAATAAATAATGTAGAGACCTTATTAAATGTTTCTTTGGTAAATTCGGATAATTATAGAAAAGAAAGATATTATACTGTGAGCGGGAAAGCCCAGAATAAAGGAGTTTTTTATTTACCCGACGATTGGACTATTGAAAAAGTATTAAAAGAAACCAGAAACTATCCTTTTTTTGATTTTTTTGTTCAAGTTGGAGGAGATGGTTCAGGTGTAGTTTTAAATAAAAAACAATTAAAAATTCCAGTAAACGGAGCAGGTACTATTAAAGTTTATAAGCTCCAGGGTCATAAGGCTGAAAAAATAATGAAAAGCTGGCTTGATTTTTTTCTAGGAGAATCTTGTGGGCAATGTACTCCTTGCAGAGAAGGGATTTATAGATTGAGTCAAATTGTAAAAAAAGATTCCGTTGACTGGATTTTGTTTAAAGAGATTTTAGAAAATTTAGAGGAATCATCTTTTTGTGGCCTGGGTTGTGCTGTCCCCATTCCTTTAAAATCTTATTTAAAAAATGTAGCTAAATTACCAGGTGTTTTTATACAAGATCAAAAATTAGTTTGTAAATGTTTTAAATAATAATATTAAATTTATGGAACAAGAAAATGTACAACCAAGCAATGGTGTATTGCCCAAGCTTTCTTCCATTGAAGATCTTTTTAAAAATTCTTTTGAACTTTACAAAAAGGGATTTTTAAAATTGATTGGTTTATTTTTAATTAGTATATTGGCCGTTATCCCTGTTGCTGCCTTACTTTTAATCTGGGGTATTCTTGCTTATTTCGGGTTAAATAATATTGTTTTAAATATAGCTTTAGGTTTTATAGGGATTGTTCTTTTAATAGTTTCGGTTATTTATGTTTCAGTTTCAGCACAAGCTGGAACATTTTTGTATTTTAAAAAGGATTATCCTAAGCCCGGTGTTTTTGCCCTTTTCAATGAAGCTCGAAAGAAATATTTCTTTTCATTTTTATGGGTTTCTGCTTTAACAGGCATATTAGTATTTCTTGGTTTTATTTTTCTTTTTATTCCCGGAATTATTTTGCTTGTTTATTATAGTTTTTCTGTTTGGGTTTTTATGTTTGAGGATAAAAAAGGTTATGAGGCCTTAAAGGGAAGTATGAATTTAGTAAAAGGTTATTGGTGGGGAGTAGCAGGACGTTTTGCTTTATTATATTTTGTTTTTTATTTTGTATTCGCTGTTCCTAGTTTTTTTATAAATGGAGATTTGGCTCTTCAGGTTTGGAGTTCGTTGGTTCAATTAGTTTCATTTTTAATAGCACCATTTTTTCTTTGCTACCAATATCTTATTTATAAAGATTTAGTAAAATTAAAATTTAACAAGAAATAAAAAAAATTTGGATTCAATATCAGTCTTTTAAGTTGGTTTTTATGGCTAAAATTTTTTACATAACTCTTAATAATAAAAGGACAAAGTGCTCAGAAGGGGAGACTATACTTGAGGTTGCAAAAAGAAATAAAATTAGTATCCCAACACTTTGCCATCATCTCGATTTTTCTGCCAAGGGTAATTGTCGTATTTGTGTGGTTGAAGTAAAAGAAAAGGGAAGTAAAAAAAAGATTGGGGATTTAGTAACTTCTTGTTCAACTGAAGCAAGGCCGGGAATGATTATAAAAACCAACTCAGAAAAAGTAAAAAAATCAAGAAATCTTAATATAGAATTAATATTTTCAGAACATGTGGAAAAATGTGAAAGCTGTGTGTGGAGTCTTAATTGTTCTTTGCGTAAGATGGCGCGGGATTACGATGTGAAGATAACTCGTTTTAAGGAAAGAAAAGAAAATAGAAAGATATACAAATTTGCTAATGCCGTGGAAATAGACGGTACTCAGTGTATTGATTGTCGAAATTGTATAGAAGCTTGTTCTGTTATGCAAAATATTAATTATTTAGAAATAAAAGGTAAGGGCTACAAGCAAGAAATAGTGCCAACCACAAATAAGGATTTTGATTGTATTTATTGCGGTCAATGTGCTCTTCATTGTCCGGTGAGCGCGGCTCAAGAGCAAAGCGAGTGGGAAGAAGTTGAGAAAAAAATAAGAAATAAAAAAAAGATTTTAGTGGCTCAGTTTGCGCCTTCAATACGAGTTAGTGTGGGTGAGGAGTTTGGGCTTCCTTATGGAAAAATAGTGACTGATCAAATAGTTTCAGGCTTAAAAGCTTTGGGATTCGATTATGTTTTTGATGTTAATTTTGGAGCTGATCTTACTACTATGGTTGAGGCAGAGGAGTTACTAGAGAGAATAAAATATAAAAAAACCATACCTATGATAACCTCTTGTTGTCCAGCTTGGGTTAAATATACTGAATTTTATCACCCTGAATTAATACCAAATTTAACAACTTCTAGATCTCCTCATATTCATTTGGGTGGAGTAATTAAGACATATTGGGCCCGTAAGATGAAAATTAATCCTAAAAATATTGAAGTGGTTTCAATTATGCCTTGTACTGCCAAAAAATATGAGGCAAAACGAAAAGAAATGAAGGTGGGTGGTAATTATCCGGTAGACAACGTTTTGACAACTAGAGAATTTGCTTGGCTTATGAAAAAAAATAAGATTAAGTTTGGTAAACTTAAGAATGAAAAATCCGATAATCCTTTGGGCGAATATACTGGTGCTGGCGCAATTTATGGTGGATCTGGTGGTGTTATGGAATCGGCCCTTAGAACGGCTCACTATATGGCTTGTGGAAATAAAAAAAGTGGAGTTTGTCGTTCTAAAATAGATTTTAAAGAGGTTAGAGGAATGGACGGAGTTAAGGAGGCGGTAGTAAAAGTGGCCGGTAGTCCTTTGCGCGTAGCCGTGGTAAACGGAATCGGAAACATTGAGCCTATTATTGAAAATTTATCTAATTATGATTATATAGAAGTAATGGCTTGCCCAGGCGGATGTATTGGGGGTGGAGGTCAGCCAATACCAACCACAAAGGAAATAAGGGAAAAAAGAATTCAGGCTTTGTATAAAATTGATAAAGGCAAGAAGATAAGAAAGGCTCACGAAAACAAAGGTGTTTTAGAGGTCTTGGATTGGTTAGAGGAAAAAAAAGGATTGGAGCACAAGGTTTTACATACCTATTATTACTCCAAAAGATTAAAAAGAGGAAAATAATAATTTTTAAAAATATATGTCTATTAAAAAACATTTAGGAACAATTACAATTTTAGTTAAAGACAGGAAGACGCACTCTGTTGATGTTCAGAAAATTCTAACAGACAATGGTAGTATAATTATGTCGCGTTTAGGTGTAAATGTTCAGCGTTCTTGCGTAGAGAATTGCACTGGCATGATTGCTGTGGCAGTGGAGGGAACGGCTAAGCAGATTAATGATCTTACTAAAAAGATTGACGCCCTTTATGGTGTTGTGGCTAGAAACAACATTATGACAAAATAATTTATAATAATTTTTTAAATAATATTTTATGCAATATTTAAAAGAAAGAGCATTGGAGTTTGCTAATGTTCAAGTAATCGCACAATTTTTAATTTTAAGCACTGTGGTCACTGTCTTACCTTTCTATTTTCACGTTCAATTAGTTACAGGACTTATAATAAACGCCATATTTATTTTAACACTATTTTTTGTCGGAATAAGGAGTGCTTTGGTTATTTGTTTAGTCCCGAGTTTAATGGCTTTGTCAGGAGGTTTGCTTCCAGCTGTTTTAGCACCAGTGGTTCCCTTTATAATGATCGGGAATGTAATTTTTGTTTTAAGCATAGACTGGTTTTACAATAATTGGGCTTCTAGAAAAACTGGTTATTGGATTGGGGTGGTAGTTGGTTCTTTTTTAAAATTTACATTTTTATATTTAAGCGTTGATTTTATAGCGAAGCTCTTGCTTAAGCAGGAATTAGCTGTTAAGGTGGCACAAATGATGAGTTGGCCTCAATTTGTCACAGCCGTATTGGGAGGAGTTTTAGCCTACGCTATTTTGAAACCTTTAGGAAAATTATTTTAATTTAAAATATTAAAAAAGGAGGAATTAAAATGGGAATAAGAAATGCACGGATAAAAAAAGACAGGGAATACAAAAAAACAGAAACTCCCAAAATGGTTAGATCGAATGACAAAACAGACCATGGAAGACTTAGGCTACATGAAAGAGCAGGCGCTTTCTCGGGTCTTTTTACAGTAAAAGAAATAAAAAAATTGATAAAGTCTGGAAAAGTAAAAATTAAAAAAGACAAAAACGGGGCAATTTTAGCATATGTATCTGGTTGGAAAATAGTACTTTCCAAGAATATGAAAAGCATAATCAGTGCTTACCCTAAAAACTCTTAAAGCCGGGAAGAAAAACCCGGCTTTTATATTTATCTAAAATATTTAAAAATATAAATATCTTCATTTCCAATTTTTTTCCAAGAATCAGCTTCCATTTTAGCTTCTTCTTTAATTTTATCAAAAGCCCACCAGTATTTATTTAAGACAAAATACGCTTCGTATACTCCTGTAAAATTCATAGCTTCTTCAATCGTTTTTCTACCCGGATATTTGTAAACCATATCAAGATAGTATTGATATAGTTGTCCGCTAGTTGGTATAGGGTAAAAATAGAT
>JAIOTG010000003.1 GCA_021106995.1 bacterium | reverse complement strand
GGAGAGAACAGTTTGGAAATAAAATCAACCCAAGAGAGAATTACCTCTCTAGAGCAGTCTAAAAAAATAATAAAAGACAATCTTTTTTTTGGTACAGGAATTGGAAATTATACCTTGGTTTTAAAGAAATATTATGGAGAAGAAAAATATTGGCCCTATCAACCGGTCCATAATACCTTTGTATTAATTCTAGCCGAGATAGGTTTGTTTGGCTTTTTTTCTTTTATAGTAATATTTTTTTATTTAATTTATAAAAGTTTTAAATACGATCTTTTTATCAATTTGGCTTTACTTACTTCTTTGTTTGTTTTTATGTTTTTTGATCACTGGTTATGGAGTCTTCATTTTGGAATTCTATTCCTTTGGATGATTTTTGGAATTATATATCGCGATATTAGTTCTTATAATATTTAATTTTAAAAATAAAATAATTTGTGTTATAATCAACAGAAATTAAATAATAAATTTATTTATGTATTATCAAACAAAACTACCTAATAAAGTAAAATTAATAACAGTTCCTTTAAAAGGAGTTAAAACAATAACTATTTTAGTTATGGTGGGCACAGGTTCGAAATATGAGAACAGGAATAATAATGGTGTTTCCCATTTTTTAGAACATATGTTTTTTAAGGGTACCCAAAAGAGACCAGATACAATGGCTATTAGTGGAGAACTTGATAGTATGGGGGCTGAGTTTAATGCTTTTACAGACAAGGAATGTACTGGTTATTGGGTTAAAGTTGATTCTGCTAAAAAGGAGGAGGCTGTAGAAATAGTTAGTGATATGTTGATGAACTCGAAATTTTCACAAGAGGAAATAGATAGAGAAAAAGGGGTGATAATTGAAGAGAAAAATATGTACAAGAATAATCCTATGATGAAGATAGATGATGTTTTTGAGGAATGTCTTTATGGTGATACTCCGGCTGGTTGGAATATAGTTGGCACTGGAAAAAATATTAGAAATTTTAAACGTAAAGATTTTTTGAATTATTTTAATAGTCAATATGGGGCTGAAAATACGGTTATATGTTTTTGTGGAAATATTTCTCCCCAAGAATCAGAAAAGATAGCTAAAAAATATTTTAAAGATTTTCAAAAAGCTAAGCCAAAGAATAAGGAGAAAGTTGTAGAAGATCAAAAAAAACCAAATATTAAATTAGATTATAAAGATGTTGATCAAATCAATTTATCATTAGGGGTGAGGGCTTATCCCATTGATCATCCTGACGAAAAGGTGGTTAAAATGATTTCAACAATTTTAGGAGGGTCTATGAGCTCTCGTTTATTTATTCAATTGAGAGAGAGAAATGGCTTGGCCTATTATGTGAGAAATTCTTCAGTTTTTTATACAGATTCTGGTTATCTAACAACTGAAGCTGGTGTTCCTAAGAATAAATTAGATCAATCCATTAAGATTATTTTAGAGGAATATCAAAAAATTAGAGATGAGGAAGTTGGCGAAGAAGAGTTACAGAGAAATAAAGATTTGATTAAAGGAAGAACTATGATTCAATTGGAATCTTCTGATAGAGTTGCGACTTGGTACGCAAGACAAGGTATTTTTAGGAAAGATCTCTCAGATTGGAAGGAGTTTATAAAAAGTATTAATAAAATTACAGTAAACGATATAAAAAGAGTGTCTGAAGATATTTTTATTAATAAGGGTTTGAATTTAGCTTTAATAGGACCACATAAAAAAAACGAAGAATTTAAAGGAAAGTTAAAATTGTTATAGCCTTGATTTTAAAGAACTATTGCTTTTTTATTTTATCTTTGTTATATTTATTTTAAGTTTCCTAAAGCTTAAGGAGCTTTTTTTGTTAATGAATTCGTGGGGGCCATCTTTTTATTTTAAAGATTTACAATTTGTCTCATACTATTTTAAGATAATGGGCGCATAGCTCAGTTGGTCAGAGCGCATCGCTGATAACGATGAGGTCGATGGTTCAAATCCATCTGCGCCCACATTTTGTTCAAGTTTTTATAAAATTATATATTGACGCGGGGTAGAGCAGTTGGCAGCTCGCCAGGCCCATAACCTGGAGGCCGTCGGTTCGAATCCGACCCCCGCAACCAATAATAAAACTTAGATTAATACAAGTAAGCCGGGGTAGCTCAGTGGTAGAGCAAATGACTGAAAATCATTGTGTCGTGAGTTCAATTCTCACCCCCGGCACAAGAAAATTAAGATTTTCTTAGAGGTCCCAAGAAAAAATTTTGAATTTTTTTCGGAGCGTGGCCTAGTTGGCTAAGGCGCATGCTTTGGGAGCATGAGATCGTGGGTTCGAGTCCCACCGCTCCGACTTATAATTAATTAATATTTATGCCAAATACAAAATCAGCTAAAAAGGAATTGCGTAAGAGTAAAAAGAGAAAAAATATCAACGATCGCGTAGAAAGTGAATTTAAAGATTTAATAAAGAAAAGTCGAAAAGCGATTGATGGCGGAGATGAAAAGGCCAAAGAATTGGTAGAAAAAACTCTTAAATCTCTAGACAAAGCTGCAAAAAAAGGATTAATTAAAAATAATTCCAGAGATAGAAAAAAATCTAGATTACAGCAAAAATTAAACAATTCCAAAAAAAAATTATAGAGATAAAACTCACTTTTAAGCGGGTTTTATTTTAGGTTTTAAAAGTAATTTATTATGAAACGTTTGTTTTTATTGGCGATAATGATTTTTATTTTTTTGTTAAAACCTGAATCAAGAGAACTTCAAGTAACATTTTTGAATGTTGGTGAAGGAGATTCTATTTTAATAGAATCTCCTTTTGGGCAAAATATTTTAATAGATGGGGGTCCTGATGAGGATGTAGTAAGAAAATTGGGGGAGGCCTTACCTTTTTGGGAAAGAAAAATAGATTTACTCATATTGACTCATCCGCACAGTGATCACATTACTGGCTTAAATAGCGTATTGGAGCGTTTCTATGTCGATAGAGTTTTATATACAGGAGTAGAGGATTCTCTCCCTGCCTATGATGATTTTTTAAAAATAATTGAAGATAAAAATATTCTAATTTCTAAGGTGGGCGGGTTTAAATCTATTGAAATGGGAAAGGACTGTAGTTTAAAAATAATATATCCTCTTAATGACATATCGGGGAAAAGTTTTGATAATTTAAATAATTCATCTATCGTATCTAAGCTTGATTGTGCTAATAAAACTTTTTTGTTTACTGGGGATATTGAAAAGGAGGCAGAAGAAGCTATATTAATTTCAGGTATAAATATAAAAAGCGATGTTCTTAAAGTTGCCCATCATGGTTCCGATACTTCCAATACAGAAGAATTTTTAAATTTTGTAAGCCCTGAGTTAGCTGTTATACAATCCGGTGAGGGCAATAGTTTCGGTCACCCCAGTTTAAGGATTGTAAAGAGATTAGAAAGAAAAGGTGTGCAAGTTTTAAGAAATGATATTGAAGGGACCATAGAATTAACTTATAAGATTAATTGATTATTCATTTTATTTCTTGCAATAAAAAATAATATTTATTATAATAACAAAAACATTGCAAGATGTTTTTTATTTATAAACTAAAAATAAATAATTGATTATTGTCCGTGTTCTTAATCAATTTTATATTGTTTTATGTCTAGACCAAGAGAAGAAAGAAGTTTAATTATTATAAAACCAGATGCTTTAAATAGGAGTTTGGTGGGTGAAATAATTAGAAGATTTGAAAGGAAGGGTTTAAAACTTGTGGGAATAAAAATGTTAAAATTAGACGATGAAAAATTAAGAGAACATTATTCTCATTTAGCTGATAAGCCTTTTTTCCCAAGGATCGCTGATTTTATGAAAAAATGGCCGGTTATAGCTTTGGTGGTAGAGGGTCTCGAGGCTGTTGATAGTGTTCGTTTAATTGCAGGGGAGACTTTAGGAAGAAAAGCTGATGCTGGAACTATAAGAGGTGATTTTTCTATGAGTATCCAGGCTAATGTAGTTCATGCTTCTGATAGTTTGGAGAACGCCAAGCTTGAGATTAAAAGATTTTTAAGTGATAATGAAATATTTGACTGGGAAAGAATTGATTTAGAGGTTATTTATGCTGAGGACGAAAGGGAATAAACTGTGGAAAAGTAAAACACTCTATAAAATACCTGTTAATTTTTAGCTTAATATTAGTAGATAATTAGCTATTGACATACTGTATATATATTGTTAATATATATTATAGCTAATATTAAGTATTATTTATTAATTTTTTAGTCATGTCTCTATTTAAGACAGTAAAATTTAATTTAATGACAATTGTGAACATTTTGGTGGTCATTTTATTTGGGCGTGGCTTAAGATTGACTAGTTAAAGTAAATACAAATTTACATAAAGATCAAAAAGCCACTTCTAAGTAAAGTGGCTTTTTAGGTTATAAGGTTTTTTTCCGATACAATATCAAAATAGCTGATTCGGTAGGTCCTAACGCCTGTTGTGAGAGAATTGTTCTCAATTATTAATTGCTTTTCCTGATCGAAAGGAAATTGTGGTTCCTCAGGTAGGTTCCGTTAAACCGCAGTGATCAAGCCAATGGGTTTATCTCCCGTTAAGCAGGATTGTAAAGCTAATTTTGATGTTTTCACGTGGGGTGATAGATTTTTTAAAAATCTTCACCCCACCATATAAACTTGTAACTTGTAAGACAAAAAAAGGGAGGGGAAAGTAAAATGGTCTTAATGGATTTGGATGCTAGTAACAGCGCGGCCGAACAGGTTCAAAAATTTAGTAAAGGATGGAAAAAACAGGAAGCGGAAAAATTGGCAATGGAAAAAAAACGAAAAAGAGATCAGGAGGTAAAAGTAGGCGGTAAAAAAAAGACTAAATAAAAAAACCAGGGGGAGACGCACGTTCTCCTCCTACCCTAAAAAATTAGTTAGTTTATATAAAATTTATGAAGCTAGAGAAGGCAATACAAATTATTATTATTCAGATTATTATTATTAATGATCACTTTGTATTTCCTTTGAAGACTTGATAAAAAATAAAAACAAAAAAAGAAAAAGTCCGTCTTCAAAGAAGACGGTTTTTATTTTAAAAGGTTCGTTTACAACTTAAAAGGGAGGGAAAAGAGAATGAAAAAAATTCTTATTTATGACACTACGTTGCGTGACGGATAACAGGGTGAGGGTGTGGAATTTAGTGCTGAAGAAAAGGTTCGGGTGGCCTTAGAATTGGACAAACTGGGCGTGCATTATATTGAAGGTGGTTGGCCTGGCTCTAATACTAAGGACAAAAAATTTTTTCAATTGATTCAAAAAAAGAAGCTCAAAAATGCCAAAATCGTTGCTTTTACTTCAACTCGTAGAGCTGGAGAGGAGACCAAGGATGACAAGAATTTAAAGGCTGTGTTGGATGCCGAGGTTTCTGTTGTGGCTATTTTTGGAAAAAGTTGGGATAAGCATGTAAAACTTATGAATATCTCAATGAAAGAAAATTTAGCCATGATAGAAGAATCTGTTTCTTTTTTAAAGAAGAAAGGTTTGGAGGTTATTTATGATGCTGAACATCTTTTTGATGGGTATAGGGATAATCGTAAGTACGCTTTAAAAACTCTAGAAGCAGCCGTTAGGGGAGGGGCTGATTTTTTGGGTCTTTGTGACACTAACGGAGCTTCGTTTTATTTTGAGATAGAGGAAATAACCTCTGAGATTTTTTCGCTTTTTGGTGATAAGGTCAAAATTGGTATTCATGCTCATAATGATGGAGCTTTAGCGGTTGCAAATAGTGTCGCTGCTGTTAAGGCAGGAGCAGAAATGGTTCAGGGAACTATTAATGGGTATGGTGAAAGATGTGGAAACGCTGATCTTTCGTCCCTTGTTCCAATTTTTCAGCTTAAAATGGGCTATGATTGCTTGGGCAATAAAATTAAAAAACTTACCCATACTTCTCGTGTTATAAGCGAAATTGCTAACATGACTCCTTATAAAGGACGTCCCTTTGTAGGAGAGAGCGCTTTTGCTCATAAAGGCGGTGTTCATGTGAATTTAGTTTTAAAAGATTCAAGTTCTTATGAACATATGGATCCGGATTTGGTTGGTAATCGGCGTCGAGTGCTTATTTCTGATTTGGGTGGCAAAAGCAATATTCGTCACAAAGTTCAAGAAATGGATATTGAATTAAAGGAGGAAGATTTAAAGGCTGTCGTTTCTTTGGTTAAAGATAAGGAAAGCCAAGGCTTTAAGTATGAGGCAGCTGACGCCTCCTTGGCTCTTTTAATTAAAGAGCAAACCGGAGAAATAGAATATCCTTTTGAGCTTGAGTCTTTTGATGTTCATATTCATAAAGAAGAAGGAAAGCCTTGCATCTCACAGGCAACTATTAAAATTAATTCAAACGGGGAAAGTATTCTTAGGGTAGCCGAAGGAGGCGGTCCTGTGAATGCTTTAAGTAAGGCTTTTTTAAAAGCATTAGGTAAACAGCATCATAAAATTATAAAAGACACTCATCTCTCTAATTTTAAAGTTCGGGTAGTAAATGGTGGTGGCACAGATGCTAAGGTGCGTGTTCTTTCCCAATTTCGTGACGGCGATTATATCTGGAATACTGTTGGCGTTTCTGAGGATATCATTGAGGCCAGCTGGCAGTCTCTCTGGGATGGTGTAATGGCAAAAATGTTAAAAATTTAACTTTAATTTTTAGCCCCCCTGTTGTTTTCAGCAGGGGGTTGATTTTTTTTAAAAAATTGTTATGATAATATCAATTATTATGAAACAAGTAATACAGAAAAATTTATTGTTAGCATTGTTGTTAGGACTACCCAAACAGGTGGCTTGTTTTATATGTGAAAAATCGTAGAAAAAGAAATATAATATAAACAGAAGCAAAGACCACCTGAGACGGGTGGTCCTTTTTGTTTTTTTAAGTAGAAAAAGAAAAATAAATAAAAAGGAGGGGAAAAATGATTATTTTATCACAATCTCAGCGTAGCTCTATTCAGGCTTATATTTTAAGAGGTGATATTGAGGATTTTTTAACAGAAGCAGAAAAAATTTTAAAGCAGGAGGGTAGTATTCAAAAGGCTTTGTCTTTTACAGAAGATGAAAAAAATAAACTTTCTCAGGGCGGTGACTGGAAAAGCTATGATGAAATGGCTATTGTGGCTATGATTTTGAAAAACTCAAGCTTGGACGCTTAAGTGTCTAAGTGAATTGGGGATAACTTATTTATAAGTTTATCCCCTTTTTATTTAGTTTTTAATAATTAATTTAATTTTAGTAAAAATAATTATTTGACAAAACGTTCAATTTTGCTATAATATCTTTATAATTTAAAAATATGAAAGAAATAATACAAAAAATCGGACAATTCTTTTTTAGTTTCTATTATTTTTGGTTCCTAAACGGAAGCCGATTTTTGTGTATGAATAATATTAGGTAAATACAAATTTACATAAAAGTCAAAGAGTCGGTTTCCAAATAAAGGAACCGATTTTTTTATTATGCAGTTTGACAATTTATATCAAAAACAAAAAAAGGAAGGAAAGTTTTATGAATTTAAGCAAAGAAAGTAATTTGGGAGAAATTGAGGTTAAGGTTTTTATTCCGGGTTTGTCTGTTCGCGATATTTGCGAAGATTTGGAAAAAGTTTTTCCGACTGTTAAACCTGGATGTGATATGAGCGTTGTTATTTCTATTGAAAAAAACTTGGATCACACCACAAATTTGTTTTTAGGGCAATTAGGTCATTACGCTGGTTTTATGGCAAATTGTAAAGATTACGGTCCTTTGGCAAGGGGGCAAAAAACTAAAAAGGGAGAAAAATCATGATTGGTAAAAAGATTAGATTAGACAGAATTATTAACAGAAAAACAGGAAAAACAGTAATTGTACCCATGGATCATGGTATGACAGTGGGGCCAATTCAAGGGATCGTTAACATGAGCAAATCAGTTGGCCAGGTTGCTGAAGGTGGTGCAGACGCTGTTGTTATGCATCAAGGTATTGTTACCTCTGGTTATCGTGGTGAAGGACCGGATATTGGGCTTATTGTTCATCTTTCCGGTGGAACTACACTTTCAAATGAAAAAAATCGGAAAACTTTGGTTTGTTCAGTTGAGCGGGCGGTTCAACTTGGAGCTGATGCAGTTTCGATTCACGTTAATATCGGTAATGGCCATGAAGGTGCTATGCTTCGTGATTTTGGTATTGTCAGTGAAAAGTGTGCCTATTGGGGAATGCCCTTAATGGCAATGGTTTATCCTCGAGGGGATAAAATTAAAGACGAAAGAGATGTGGAAGTTGTAAAACACGCTGCTCGGGTTGGTTGCGAGATGGGGGCTGATATTATTAAAGTTTCCTACACCGGATCAGTTGAAACTTTTCGACAGGTGGTCGAGGGTGTTGATGTTCCTGTCGTAATTGCCGGCGGCACTAAAATGGATACCGACCAGGATATTCTGGAAATGGTAAAAGGAGCTATGGAGGCCGGTGGTAAAGGGATTTCAATTGGAAGAAACGTTTTTCAACACAAAGATCCATCCAGGTTGGTCAAGGCTATGTCATCGATTGTCCATGATGGGTTTTTAGTGGATCAAGCAATAAATATCTTAGGCTTGGAGGTGTAAAATGCTGCATGACAAAAAGGGTGGATCTTTTGTAAGAAAAGGTAACCGTGGCTTCCCTGGTATTAATGAAGCAGAAAGGGAAAAAGTAGAAAAAGATGTAATTTTAGACGGACCTGACTTTTCTAAATTTAAAGACAATCCCAGGGCAAGCGGAGCCTGGGACAGCACAGATTAGGGGGTAAAATGGCTTTTGGAGGCAAAGGAGTTCCTCCGGCAGAACACGGTTTTGGTGCCATGCCAGGAGTTGAAAGACAGCAAGAACAATGTTCTTGCGAAGAAGGAGGGGGGCACGATCATAAGGATTGTGCCTGTAAGGAAGAAGGAGGGGGTAATTGCGATAATAATTGCAATTGTAAAAACAAATAACTATAAAGATTATAGGGCGATGATAGTTTTTAACTAGAGTCGCCTTATTTTTTTATCCACTTGATTTTTAGTTTATTTTTTGTTATAATTAAATAATTAATATTAAAGAATAAAGAAATGTTTAAAAAAGCATTGTATTTTACTTTGGATTTGGTGAAAATAGTGGTTATTTCGCTTGCTATTATAATTCCAATTAGATATTTTTTGATTCAACCTTTTTATGTGCAGGGTTCTTCTATGGAGCCTAATTTTCATACTAGTGAATATCTAATAATAGATGAGATAAGTTATCGTTTTAATAAACCCGAGAGAGGAGATGTAATAGTTTTTAAATATCCTAGAAATCCTAAAGAATATTTTATTAAGAGAATAATAGGCCTTCCAGGTGAGAAAGTGAAATTTGAAAATGGAGATATTTATATATATAACGACACTTACGAGCACGGAATTATTCTTGAAGAAGATTATTTACCTAGTAGTTTAAAAACTAGCCCTTTACAAGGAAGTAATATTGTAGAATTGGGTGAAAATGAATATTTTGTTTTAGGAGATAATCGGAATTCTTCTAAGGATTCTAGAATGTTTGGGCCAGTGGACAAAAGTTTAATTGAGGGAAGAGTTCTCTTTAGGGGGTGGCCAATTGATAAGGCCCAGTTTTTCGAAGCCCCAGAGTATCAATTTTAATTTTAAAAAGATAATAAATAAATATGGTAAAAAAGAAAAAAAATACCATTATTTCTTCTGTTAAGAAAGTTAAGAAAAATAGGGTTGTTAAAACAGGTACAGTTAGAATAAAAAGGAATAAGAGAATAGCTCGCATAAGAGGAATGAAGGATATAACTTTAAATTACTATAATTATTGGGATTTGATTTTGAAAAAGGCAAATGATTTATCTCAGGTTTTTAGTTTTCAGAAGATAGAGATACCTGTTTTAGAAAGAGAAGAGCTTTACCAAAGAATTTTTGATTTTGAAAGTGGATTTTTTTCAAATGATATTTATTCTTTTACTGATAAGGGTAGAGATAGAGTTGTTTTAAGGCCGAGCGCTACTCCTGGTATAGCTCGTTCTTTTTTAGAATATGGTTTTTATAATTTAGAACAGCCCATTAAGATATCCTGGCTAGGTCCTGTTTTTCGTTTTGAAAAAACACAAACTGGTAAATATAGACAGTTTAACCAATTTAATTTAGAAATTTATGGAGAGCCTAATCCGGTAGCAGACTTTTTACTTATTAAAATAGCTTATAGTTTTTTCAGTGAGCTACAGATTGGAACTCAAGTTCAGGTAAATAGTTGGGGATGTGTTAATTGCCGAAGTGATTACTTAGATAAATTAAAAAAATATTTAAGGAATAAAAAATCTAAGCTTTGTGCTGATTGTAGAAAAAAGATTAATAAAACTCCCTTGGAGATATTTAATTGTGAAAAGGATGATTGCTTGGAAATAGTTCAAGAAGCTCCTCCGATTGTTGATTCTTTATGTGATAAGTGTCAGGTTGATTTTACAAAAATTTTAGAATATTTAGATGAGGTGGAAATTCCTTATAATCTTAATCCTTTTTTAGTGAAAGATGTGGATTATTATAATTATGGACCGGTTTTTGAATTTTGGGATTTGAATGATAACGGCGAGGTTTATAAAGGGTTTAGTCTGGGTGGTGGAGGACGTTTTAATGATATGATAGAGAAATTAGGAGGAGATCCTACCCCAGCTTGTGGTTTTTCTATTGGGATTGAGAAAACTTTACTTAAAATGAAGAAAAATAATATACCTATTGACAAAGATCGAGGGGATGTTATATTTTTAGCTCAACTAGGAGAACAGGCTCGTAAAAAAATACTTGGTCTTTTTGAGGAGTTGAGAAAGTCTGGATTTAAAGTAAGACAGTCCTTTACAAGGGACAGTTTAAAAGATCAACTAGATGAAGCAGGTAGAGTAGGAGCAAAGTTTTCTTTAATCTTGGGTCAAAAAGAAGTTAATGATAACACTATACTACTCAGAGACATGGAATCAGGAAATCAGGAGATTATTGATTATAAGAAAGTAAAGACAGAGCTTGATAAAAGATTAAAAAATGATAATTAATTATTAAATAATATCCAATTTATTTTTTGAAATAAACTAGAAGGAGGTACACTATGGCCGAAATTAAAAGAAAAAAAGAAGAAAGTTTTGAAAGTTTTCTTAGAAGATTTAAACTTTATCTTCAAAATAGTAAAAAATTAATTACTGCAAAAGAAAAAAGATACTTAACGCCTAAAAATAATAAAAAACAGCAGAAGGCAAGAGCTTTAAGCGCAAAGGAAATGGGAGAAAAAAATCAATATTTAAGAAAGATAGGTAAGTTACCGGAAAGTAACAATAATAGAAGGTAAATAAAAAAACCGCTTAAAGCGGTTTTTTTATTTTACTAAAGTTAAAAATTAAATTTTTGGAAGGAATTTTCTGATTCCTATTTTTTGGGAATTTTGTTTTATTTTTTCCCGGGCTTTTTTACTTCTGACAAATTTTATCCAGTTATGATTAGGTCCTTTTCGGTTTTTATCTATTCTTATTTCAACTAAATCCCCGTTTTTTAATTTATGGTCTAAAGTTGACATTTTTTCATTTACAATAGCTATCGAAGCTTTGTTTCCTATATCAGTGTGAACAGCATAGGCAAAGTCTATTGGGGTTGATTTTTCAGGAAGTTCAAAAACATCACCTTTGGGAGAAAAAACGAATATTCTATTTTGGAAAACATCAAGTTTTATTTTTTTAATGAAGTCATTAGCGTCTTTAGAGCCTCTTTGGAGCTCTAAAATCTCTTGGATCCATTTGGGTTGTTCTTTTTTATTTTCAAATCCTTTTGTTTTGTAATGCCAATGGGCTGCAATGCCAAATTTTGCTTCATCATCCATCTTTTTTGTTCTTATTTGAAATTCTGTTGCCTTTCCGTCGGGTCCAAAGACGGTGGTGTGAAGACTCCTATAACCGTTTGGTTTAGGCACGGAAATGTAATCTTTAAAATGACCTGGTTTTGGTTTCCATATATCATGAATAAGACCTAAAATTTTATAGCAATCAGAAATATTGTCAGTGACTACTCTTAAAGCAAATACATCATATATTTCATTAAAAGGTCTGTCTTTTAATTGCATTTTTCTATAAATACTATAAAGATGTTTCATCCGGCTCTCTATTGAGAAGTTGATGTTTTTTTCTTCCTTTAATCTTTTTTTGAGTATTCCTTTTACTCTTTGAATATATCTTTGTCTTTCTACTTTTTTTTCTACTTCATATTTGTATTCCAATTTGTTGTATTTTTCTGGGTATAGATATTTAAAACATATATCTTCCATTTGCCATTTTAATCTTTCGATTCCGAGTAGTCCGGCGATCGGAGCATATATTTCCAAAGATTCTTGGGCAATTCTTTTTTGTTTTTCCGGGGGGAGAAATTCTAGTGTTTTAAGATTATGAAGTCTATCACTAACTTTTATAATTATAACTCTAATATCTTGAGCCATGGCCAAAATCATTTTTTTAAGACTTTCTCTGTATCTTTCTATTCCGCGATATTTTATTTTTCCCAATTTTGTTATTCCTTTTACTAATTGAGAAATCTCTTTTCCGAAATCTTTTTCTATATCTTTTAAGGTATATTTTGTGTCTTCTGGAACATCGTGAAGTAAACCGGCTACAATAGAGGCACAATCAGCTTTCATTTGAGCCAGTCCATAGGCCGTTTGAAGAGAGTGTTGGATATAATTTTCCCCACTTTTCCTTTTTTGTCCCCTATGTGCCTCTTCGGCAAAATCATAAGCAAGCTTGATTAAGTTAGTATCAGCGTCAGAGCAATTTTCTACCGTTTTTTTTATGACTTCTTCTATGGTCATATTTATTATTATTTACTTATTGGTTTAAAAATTTATTTATGTTATAATATCATTAAACAACAAAACTGTGGATTAGTAAAGATTTTTTCATGCATCAATTTCTTAAAAAAAATAAAGTTAAAAAAGCAGCTTGTTTTTTATTTTGCTTTATTTTGCTTTTTAGTTTTTTATTTCCGCTTAATTTAAAAACGAGAGAGCTTTTATTTGTTTCAGCGCAAACTTCTGCTGATGTTGATTTTGGAGAAGAGTATGCCGAGGCTACTAGTTTAGGAAATACTGATCCTAGAATAATTTTAGGTAGATTTGTTCAGTTAGCTTTGACCTTTTTAGCTATTATGGCTGTTATAATGATAATCTATGCTGGTTTTTTATGGATGACAAGCAATGGCCAGGAAGACAGAATAACTAAGGCTAAGTCGGTTTTAAGAAACGCCATTATTGGTTTGATTATTATTTTATCCGCTTTCGCTATAGTTTCTTTTATTCTAAACGAGATAGGTAAAACAATAGGAGGTGGTGGTAGAAGTACAGGAGGTGGTGTAGGAAGCGGTGGTTTTGGGGCAATTGGAAGTTGTAGTGTGGAAAGTGTATATCCTGAGCCTCACCAAAAAGATGTACCACGAAATACTTCTATTATAGTTACATTTAAAGAAGAGGTTGAGCTATCTACTATTATAAGTGGAGGTTATGCTATACCCGCTAATGTAGAAATTTATAGAAGTAATGATTCGGCCAATAAACTTACAAACGTAGGTGCTACTTCAACCTCTGATTATAGAACTTTTGTTTTTACTCCTAGTGAATATCTGGGATCGCCAACTGAGTCAATTTGGTATACTGTTCATTTAACCAATGACATTCTCAATATGGGTGGAGAGGGTATTTTTGAACATTGTTACGATGAATTTTTAGAATGGAATTTTAGGGTTAATACCGAGCTGGATTTAACCCCTCCTCAAGTAACCACTGTTTTTCCTCCTCCAGATGATGAGCGTGATTTTTCTACTACTACCCAGGCACTTCAATCAGCCACTGGAGCGATTCTTTTAAACAATAATCCTGATTATTATGAGCCAGCCACCACTACTTCAGTAGTAAATCCAGCAGTTGATAGTATAAGTATTAATTCTAACTCTACTGCCCAAGGTACATTAGAAATATCAGTGGCCACTGATGGAATAACCGCTACCCTGGAGCAGGATTTTGGGGGAAGTATCATCGGTTTAGGAAGCGCTCAGTTTAGCGGTAATTCGGTTACATTTTTTGGTTTTTTAACTTTAAATTTATTAATCCCTCCTTCAGCTGGTAATTCTTGGACAGTGGACGTTGATCCGGTTAGACAGGCTGATACTTTAACAGTTGGAGGTGACACTTATATTTTTAGGGAAGGCGGTATGGGACCTTATTTACCCAATGAAATAGAAGTCGGAGCTTCTATTACAAATACGGTCGCAAATATAGTTGCTAGGCTAAACCCTAGAAGCGATATTATAGCTAGCGACGTAGATCCTACTGTTGATTTAGAGGCAGAAGTTGGGGGTGATGATGGAAATAATATAAGTTTAAGTTCCAATGATAGTGACGGTGATATAAATATTACTTCCATGCACGGAGGTCAAGACGAAGATACTAGTGTTTCTGTTCAGGGTAGGGTGGATCAATATAGAAACGCTATTATTCAGATTAATTTTAATGAGACTTTGAATCCAATTAGATTATCAGGGGAAGCCTCGACTTTGATAAACTATATAAAAGTAGTAAATGCCAGCACTACGGCACTTGGAACTGGTGGTGTTTGCATTGAAGATAGGCAGTGTATTAGTTTAAATTGTGACGGAGGAAATTGTGCAGCAGGTGATTATTTGGATGGTGAGTTTATGGTTTCAAATATGTACAGAACGGTTGAATTTAGGAGTAATAACCAATGTGGGGTTAATTCTTGTGGGCAGGATGTCTATTGTCTACCTAGTAACGCTAATTTAAAGGTAGAATTTGTAGCTGCCAGCTTAGCTGGTTGTGGATCTTTAAATTGTGCCAATAGAAGTCCATACAACGTTTGTGATGGTGGCCATTGTGTAGATCAAAACGGAACCCCAGCCGATTCCACTGATGATGTTAATTATCCTATGGGTAATTTAGACGGGGTAACAGATGTTTGTAGTAATTCTTTGGATGGGGATAGGGATAATAATGCCGAGGGTCCTGCTGGTTTTTATGATGAAAATGGCGGAGGTACTCTTTCGGTGGGAGCTGATATTGGAGGATATCCTACTGGAGTAGGTGAAAATGATAGTTTTGCCTGGTCTTTTTGGCTTAATGATGAAATAAAATCAGGAGCTCCTTTAATAGAAGCAATAAGTCCGGGAGATTTAAGTTTTGCTACTACTCCTTCAACTTCTGATTTTGAAGCTCCTATTCAGATAGATTTTGATACTTTAATGAGATCGGGTACCTTAAAGACAGGTACTTTTATAATAGATAGTGGCAGAGATCAGATACCGCATAAATGTCTTAATCTTTGGAATTACACGGGTGGAGGACTTGGTTATTGGATTAAGAAAGAAGATATTGAGGATGAGCCTCCAATGGATGGCTATCCTAACAGAACTAACGTACTTATAGCTCATAGCATATTTAGGGAGTCTAATACCTATAGATCACAGGCTGGTTCTGGGCTTAATGATATTTATCAGAATTGTTTTAAGCCTAGTGTTCTAGTATTGGCACTTGTTCGGCCGTGAGCGAAGCAAGTCCCTCTTGTTGCAACGGGATTACTACTAGTGCTTTAAATAGTAATGGAAACTGTAATTAGTTTTATATAGATTTTAATATATATTTAATGTTGAAAAAGTTTATTTCTAAAAAGAAAATTTTAGCTTTTGTTTTTACTTTATTTTTATTTTTAATTATAGGTAATTTTGCTTTGGCAACTTCTGCTGATGTTAATTTTGGTGAATCTTATGCTGAAGCTACTAATCTGGGCAACAGTGATCCCCGGGATATTTTAAGTAATTTAGTAAATCTTGCGTTTACTTTTTTAGCTATAATCGCGGTTATAATAATAATTTATGCGGGTTGGCTTTGGATGACATCAAACGGAGCTCCTGATAGGATAGAAAAAGCTAAAAAGACATTAATTAGTGCTGTAATAGGTTTAATTATTATGCTTTCCGCTTGGGCTATAGTAGGTTTTGTTTTAAATAGTGTTTCAAATTCAACTGGAGGCGGTGGTTGTACTGATGGCGAGACTAGAAGTTGTTCTAGCTGTATAGCTGGACCTGGTTGTTGGGTTGATAGCGCTGGTTTTCAAACTTGTGGCGGTGGTACTTGGGGTCTTTGTGGAAGCTGTGGTTTTGATTGCGGCTCCACTTCAGGCGTCACTTATTGTGATGCAACCCCAATGGATGGAACTTGTAATGCAGGTGATCCTCTTGATACTGATTGTGACCCAGATGAATATTGCGATGACTCTTGTATATGTCAGAACAAAAGACCAGTGGGAGCTAGTTGTAGTCTTTCTGGAACATGTCAGGACAGGGTTTGTTTATCAGAGGTTTGCGAAGGATTAGCTC
>JAIOTG010000101.1 GCA_021106995.1 bacterium | reverse complement strand
GGCAGGTTGACCAATTATCTCTGTTTTACTATCCAATTTTCTATTTTTTATATTTTGTTTTAAAAACTCTTTCCCATCTTTACCGGACAATAATAAATCTTGATTTTCTTCTGCATAATAAACAAAAAAGTTTTTTCTCTTTTTTAATTCATTTAAAAAATCATTATCTACTTTCTCTAAAATTAAATATTTACAAATTTCCTCGGATTTCATAAAACGAACATCTTCCAAGGTCACCCCTAACCTCTTAGCAATCTCCTCATTAATAAAATTTATTTTATAAGACCAAAAAATCTGAGCATGCCTTCTATATGCCTTAGTGACAGAAAAATCTGCGTATATTTTAAATAATCTAATAAAATTTTTGCTAAAGCTATATTTTTTAAATATAACCTTCTTTTTCCTTAGGGCTTTTTTTCTCTCAACTTTTTTTTCTTTTAAAATATCGTCAGCTATTTTTTTTGTCCCTATGAAATCATTAACCTCCTTTAAAAAATAATTCTTATCATAAACGCCGTCCTCTCCAAGCCATAAAAATTTAAGATGAAAATATTTTTCACAATGTATTTCCAGGGCTTTTTTAAATTTATTAGAATTACCTCTCCCTTGTTTTAAGGAGGCCAAATTTAAAAAAGAATATTCTTCCTCATTTACAACATTAGAAAGATTACTAACAGATAATGAAACCAAGATATCTTCAACGCTTTCCAGATTGGTTGTTTTTCTTAATTCTTCTTTTAAATAATCTGTAAAATTATTATGAAACATATCAACCGCATTTGGAAGCCAGCCCCAAGAATAAAGCTTAATGTGTGTTTTGTTTTGCAATGAGTAAAAATTACTAATCTGGCCATTGCTCATTTTTTCAAAACTATCGACTTTTATACTTTCGCTTATCTTATAAAGATCATTAGAATAATCAAAAATATTTTTATTAATTTTTTCTCCAAAAGATGGATTTTTTATTATCTTATCTAAAACATGTTGAGCAAAATTAAAACTATCCTTTTCTCCGAAATAAAAACTTAAGTCATATCCCTTAAAACTTGCGAAAGTCTTTTTATAATTTACATCCGAGGATTTATTTAAATTATTAACAAATGAAGATAAAAAAATCTGAGCAAGAGTAAAATAGGCATTAGGAATATCTTCTGCCAACATCCAGGGATCATTATTTTTTAATTGTTTTAAACTAATATTTGGCTTCATATAAATTATTTTATTATTTTTACAATACCCCTGTTAGCGTCCACTTCAACCAAATCTCCATCTTTTAAAATTTTCGTAGCAATTTTAGTACCAATAACACGAGGTATTTTTAATTCTCGAGAAATTATGGCCGCATGACAAGTAACACCGCCCGTATTAGTTACTATGGCAGAGGCCTTATTAATAGCTGGCATCAAATACGGATTTGTAGAAAAACTCACCAAAACATTACCATCTTTAAACTTGTTTAAATCTTGAGTTGAATTGATAATTTTAACAATACCTTTTTTCTTCCCAGGAAAAGCAATAGAACCTTCTAATTTTAAATTATCTTTCATTTCTAATTTATTTTTTTCAAACAAATTCCAACAATCTTTTGCTTTTTGACCCGTGTATGACGCTATTTCTCCCCCTTTTAGAATATACGCAAAATTATTATACCTCTTATTTAACTCATTAGATCCTGCCACGTTTTTATTATCTACTAACAATTCCCTATATTCATCTTTTAAGATATATCTCGCTTGCAAAGGAGTTAAATAAAACCTTCTAGCCACTTCCTTAAACCACTCATCGATGGAAAAATTCAAAAGATAAACCTGGATTTCTTTTCTATACTCTTTTAAATAAGTAAATTCTTTTAAAATATTTATTTTCTCTGTAAGCTCGGAGGAAAAATTATTCTCATATCTTTTTTGGAAATTTTTTAATTTATTTTCTTCATTTCGCCTATCCTTAATCTCTTTTGAAACATTGGAGTTTAATTTCCTTTTTACTAAATCAAAATAATATTCAACCCCAGCGGATGGGCCTACATAATAATATTGAAGCCAACCATATTTTTTAGCCAAACTTTTAAAAATTGACTTTAAATTATTTGGTAAATCATTTAATTTTTTTACCTTCTGATATTTTCTCTTTTTTTCACTGTCTTCTTGAATTTTTCTAGCAGCTTTCAATACTGCTAAATTTTCTTTTCCGTAATACAATTCTTTATTAGGGGTAAGAAGTTTGCTGAAAATTATATCATGATCTTTGAAATTAAATTTACTTCTAATTTCCTCACTTACTCTATCTGATAATTTTTTATCACCCATATCAAGCATGGCCACTATAACTCCCTCTGTTTGAGTTTTTGAATAAAGATTATAAAAACAAGAATATATTCTAAATAATTCTTTATTACTTTTCTTACTGAAGTCAGTTTTTATCAATTTATCGGCAAACTTTTTTATTTCTTCTAAATACTTGTAGTGCTTTTCAATTATTTTTTTTTGATATTTTTTATCATTATTAATTTTCTCAGAAAAATAGATACCCCCGTTGTCAAATTCACTCATTTTAGCCCCCCAGGTAACCTTATTTTTTTCAAAAATAAACAAAGTATCTATATCAACTTTTCCTTTAGAGGCCTCTTTTATACCATTGGAAAAAACTTCTAAATTTATAATATACCAAGGAGTTGGGGGCACGTTGTAGTCCTCTACCATAATTGCAAATTTCTCTTTCATGTTTAATAAATTATTTAATTATTTTCACAATACCTTTATCCGCATCTACCTCAACCAAATCTCCATCTTTTAAAACTTGAGTAGCAATCTTTGTTCCAATAATGCAAGGTTTTTTGAGTTCACGAGAAATAATCGCGGCATGACATGTCAAGCCTCCGTCGTCCGTTATTATGGCTGCGGATTTTAAAATTGCGAACATAAATTTTGGACTAGTCATATATGCCACTAAAATATCACCCTCCTTCACTTTGCCAACATCCTTGTATGAATAAACCATCTTTACCTTTCCTTTAACCTTCCCAGTTGATGCTATTGCTCCCTTTATAACTCTTCCCTTTACTACCTCTTTATTAAAAGGCCTAATAACTTCTTTTTTATATTTTCTACCACTTGCGCCTACTAGATATTTTTCACCTGATCGATTATCTGCTAAACAAAATTCTAATTTTTCCTGAAAATATTGAGAAGTATATTTTTTATCATTAATTAATAAATCCTTTATTTCATGAGGCCATAGATACTTTATAAATTTTATCTTCAACTTAAATCTTTTTCCTAATTCTTGATAAAAATTATCAAAACAATAATGTATATAGTCATCAGCAGAATTTCTAAGATCTTTAGTATAAGTTAAAAGCGATAAATTATCTATAACTATTTTTTCTTCTGATTTTAATCTTAATTTTCTAATTAATTCTTGCTTATTTATTATTTCCTTCTCTTTATTTTGTTCGACAGGATTCTCGATATATTTTATAACATCATCAAACGCAACAACTGGTCCATTATAATCATAGCCCACCCACTTAAATTTAATTAAAAAACTACTTATTTCTTTTTTAACAATCAACTCTGTGGCTTGATTAATCTTTTTGTTATATTTTTTTTTCAGTCTATTTAATTGCTTATCTCTTTTATCATATACTGTTTCATAATTATGTTTTAATAATATATTT
>JAIOTG010000020.1 GCA_021106995.1 bacterium | reverse complement strand
TTTGTAAAAGACAGGGAAATGAAAATAATTATTAATAAAACTTTCAAAAAATCAGAAAACAAACAAGCCTTATCTTTAAATTTCTTATACAAAAAATCATTTTCAAAAGAATAATATATAAAAGAGGCAACCAGGGGAAAAGATGTTATAAATAGTAAGGGAAAATGACGCCTAGACTGAAAAGACATAATCGCCAAAATCAAAGTTAAAAAATACCACCACCAATCAAGCTTTTCTAAAACCCTTTTTTCCTGTTTAAACATAACTATAATCAAAATCAAAACAGCAAAAACAAAAATAATATATATAAGCTGAGGATAGTTTAAAGGAAGATAGTATTGTCCTAACCACTCTTGTATGTGATTTAAATAATAAGAATTTGTCCAATCCTCTAAATAAGAATAAAGGTTTAAAAAATAAGGGGTAAAAAAAGTGAAAAATAAACTTAAAAATCCAGCAATAAAGAAAATAAAAAAATCTTTTGCTTTTAGAAGTTTGTCCTTAAAAATAAATTCAGAGGCGAAAACTTTAAAAATTAAAAACTCTCCCAACTTAAGGGCTAAATAAGAAAAGACAATGCAAAAACCAATCAAAAATGCTCCGTGGACACAAGCCCAAAAATAAAATAAAAAGGGTAAAATCAAAAGAACTCTATAATTTCTCTTGGAATTAAAATCATAAATTATCCATAAAAGTATAATTAAATTTAGTAAAGAAATTTCCTGGACTCTAACGCCTAAATGAGGCAAGCTACCCCACAGGCCCCATAATATAAGGGGCGTTAAAACAAGGTAACTTCCTTTTTTGTTTTTCAAAATTTTTCTATCTATAAAAAAATGGGTGACACCTAAAACTAAAACAATCAATAAGGTAAAAACAACGTTGAGAGAAATATATCCAAAATTATCATATATCCAAAATGTAAATAAATTTATAAGCCATTCGTGGTCGACCCAGCTCACTCCTTCTAATGTATAATTATAAGTATTAACACTAGGAACACTTTTTGTCTTACTTATTTCTTGCCCTACCTTTAGGTGCCAACCCAAATCATTATCCATATAACCAAGGGAGTGGTCTAATAAAAAAATAAAAATAAATAAATAAAAAGTAAACCAAAATATTTTTAAAAACCAGTGTCTTGGAAATTTATCCATAAATGTGATATAATTAATTACAAGAGGAAAACCTTTTAGTAATTATAACATAATTTTTATTTTGTTGTTTTTACTGAAATGTGTTAAAATAGTAAAAAATCTTTCAACCATTGTTATATGGTTGCTAACTAGAGAGGGGGTGAAATATGAAAAATAAAATTTTTAAAAGTTTAGTTGCTTTTTTTGTATCAATAATGTGCTTTGCACCTTTGTTAGCTACTCCTGTTTTAGCAACATCTGCTGATGTTGATTTTGGACAATCTTACGCTGAGGATACAAGCTTAGGCAATAGCGATCCTAGAGACATTATGACCAACTTATTAAACTTAGCTATGACCTTCTTAGCTATTATTGCTGTTATAGTAATTCTAATCGGTGGATTTAAATGGATGACTGCCGCCGGTAGTGAAGATAAGGTTAGTGAAGCTAAAAAGATCGTTGTTGGTGGTGTTATTGGCTTGGTTATCATATTGGCCGCCTGGGCAATCGCAAGCTTTGTTCTTAATACCGTTGCTGAACAAATATAGAACTAAGACCGGTTTTAGGGAGCAGATTTTACCATGTGTAAAATCTGCTACAATGGGTAAAATAATTTTTACTCATTGTAGCGGATTTTAATAATAAACACTCTGTTATGAAAATTTTTAAAAATATTTTTTTTATTTTATTTTATTTTATTATTTCTATTTTTTTTAATCCTATCACTGTTCAAGCGGGAGATAATCCAGTTGATAGTCTTTTTGGTCTAACAACAACTAACGTAGGTGGAATAAGTAAAGACAGTCTTCCGACTATGATTGGAAGAATTGTAGGAGCTTTGCTTTCTTTTGTTGGGGTTATCTTTCTAATTTTAATGATTTATGGCGGAATAATGTGGATGACAGCTCGAGGAAACGAACAGCAAGTTGAAAAAGCTAGAAGTTTAATTATAGCCGCTATCATAGGTATAATAATAACTCTGGCAGCCTATGCTATAACCATATTTGTTGGAAATATTTTAACAGCTTAAAAATGCTTAAAAACATCAGAAAATTCAAATACACTCTTTGTTATATTTTTTTCTTAATATTAATTCCTAAAATAACCCTAGCTA
This sequence comes from bacterium, assembly GCA_021106995.1. Taxonomy (GTDB): domain Bacteria; phylum Patescibacteriota; class Patescibacteriia; order Patescibacteriales; family JAGXOH01; genus JAIOTG01. Next base: position 3,249 of record JAIOTG010000020.1, on the reverse strand, counting down.
CCTATGAATTTGCCGGTAATAGCGGGCTTAATGAAACAGCCTTTGAAACCGGTCACACTGATTTGGCCGTAAATGGCATCAATGAACTAATAGCCGCCGTAATACAGGCTGTTCTTTCTTTGGTAGGTGTTATCTTTTTGTTATTAATGATTTATGGGGGATATTTATGGATGACGGCTCGAGGAAACGAACAGCAAGTTGAAAAAGCTAAAAAAATAATAATAGAATCTATAATAGGAGTTGCTGTAGTATTAATTGCATATGCCATTACTGCGATGGTTATATATGCAATAGGAGATAACGTTTTACAATAAAATTTATGATAAAAAAAATTTTCACGCCCTTGATGTTGTTTCTTATGTTTTTTGGATTTATAAACTTGGTTAATGCTGGAATAGACGATGCTTTTCGGGTTGATGATGAATCTAATTTAACCACAGCAGCTGATACCATGGGTTATGACACCGATAAAAATGACATAAACCCTGTAATTGAAGTTATAATACGAATAGCTCTTTCTTTTCTAGGTGTTATTTTTATAGCCACCTTAATATATGGTGGATATTTATGGATGACCTCTAGAGGTAACGAACAACAATTTGAAAAATCTAAAAATTTAATAAAAGCAGCTATTATTGGACTTTGCATAGTAGCGGCCGCCTATGCTATTAGCTGGTACGTCATTGATGTATTAAGCAAAAACACTTTAAATAATTAATTCTATAAATAATATGACTAAAATATTAAAATCTTCAATACTTATATCTCTTTTATTAATTATTCTAGTAATCCCCTATTTTGTTTTTGCCACTCCATCACCAGCAGACAGATTAACTAATGTAGGCGAAGCTGGTGGCTATGCCTCGGCAGATGCTGACACTTTGGCTGTTTTTATAGGACAAATAGTAAATGCTTTTCTTTCATTTTTAGGTATTATTTTTATAACTCTTATTATTTTAGGAGGTTATAAATGGATGACAGCTCGAGGCAATGAAGAACAGGCCAAGGAAGGTACTACAATATTAAGACGGGCTATTATCGGCCTTATTATTACAGCTGGCTCTTGGGCTATTTGGCTATTTATTTCTACGATTATTATTGGTTAAAAAAATATGAAAAATTTAAAAAAACTATCTATAAGTATTTTTATTCTAATTTCTTTTGTTTTTAGTATGAGTACCGTGGGAGCTCAAATGATTGATAGCGACGCAATAGCAGATCAAGCAAATAACTTTAATAGCGGAGCGGAGTTTGGAGATGCTAGCATCGGAAGTGTATTAGCCACTGCCATTAAAGCTTTTTTAAGCTTTTTAGGAATAATATTTATAATTCTCATAATCTATGGAGGATTTAGATGGATGACGGCTCGAGGCAATGAACAACAGGTTACAGAAGCTAAACAAAGTATACAAAGGGCGGTAATAGGGTTAATAATTATAATAGCCGCCTACGCCATAACCTTCTTCGTATTCGAAGCTCTAAATCAAGTTAATAATGGTGGAGCTAGTGGGAGTCCGATTCTTTAATAAACTACAAATTTAAAAGGGGATTTATTTTAAATCCCCTTTTTTATTTTTATTTAAAACCAATTATCGATTCTTTATTCTAACTCCATAATCGGTTTTTACCCCGTCGTAAACTAATGTTTTTTTAAAAGCCCTGATTTTCACAAAATCCTTATCATCAGGATAACAAACATACAAACACCGAGGTATATCAGTTGATCTTATAAACATACTGTCTCCTGGTGAAATTTGTAAGATATCACTCCTGGTGGGATGTTGAACAGATACTGTATATCTTTTATCTTGATTAATGAGTATGCCTACATAAGACCCGGCAACTTCCGCGACGTTACCTCTGGCAACCTGAACCGCCAGAGCCCTGTTTAGATCAGCTTTGGAATTTAAAACATTGGCCCTGCCGATCTCTGTGGGACTTACCGAAGGTTGTAGGACGCTATAGTTACTATCATCCCACTGTTTAATATTGCCAGTGGCGTCAGTTTCAACTTCAGCCTTTCTAACTCCAGCACACCCAGAAAAAAAACATGTAACAATGGCTAAAATTACAAATAAATTCAACTTTTTCATTTCAAAATCCTCCCTTTTTTTATATTTTAGATTGTCTTTTTTGTTTTTTATGAAAAGAACGCTAAAAATTTCTTTTTAAACAATTAACCAAAGAAATTTTCTTCTAAGACCACCATTTAAATATGATGGACTTGGAAGAATGGGGCAGTTTTATATTATTCTACCCCTTTTGTTTTTTTGTAAGTATAAGCTTTATGCTCCGGATAAACATCTAGGCCATTTACAACCACCTTTCGGGTCTTGCTATGCCCTTATAGCAGAATTAAATGTGCTTACTACCCGTCCCTACTTTTCTTTTCAAGGCTCAGAAAATCCTCGCTTTAAAAATTATATTCTCACACTGTCACCCCCTTTTTAAAATTAAAATTTATTAGCCGTTTAAAACAATAATCTCTTACCACTTTAAATAGCTAATAAATTTTTACAAATATAAAGATCGAACCTTTTAACTATTTAATACTATATCATATTTTAACAAATTTGTCAATAAAAATACAAACATTTGTTGTTTACCTCCTTGTGTGGGCATTAAAAAATGAAAAAAGCACCTTTTTGGGTAAAAAAAAGGGCCCAGCTAGGGCGCTTTTTAAATTAATTTAGGCCCAATATACGCTGAGCCCTATTCTAAAGGGTTTATTTTTTCCTCTTTGATTTTCTTTGTGGAAAGTTAAGAGTGAAAAAAATTATCAGCCCTCAAGATTAAGGTGCGTTAGGGCTTTCTACCAATCTTTGTAGAATTTTATACTTATTTATTTTAATGTACAAATCCTACGATTTTTTATTTTTATTTTTATTTTAGAGAGTCCTAGTTTAAATATAAGATCAGTAAAAAGCAAGGAAATTTTTCCAAATATTTTTTATTTAGGAAAATTTCTTTAAATAAATTGTTAATGTCCTTTCCAAACTTATACTTATATAATAGCACAAAAAAACACAAAGGTCAATAATAATACCTTAACATTTAAGAGTGTCTGTCAATTCATAACTAATCAAATAAAATAGCTAAAATTAAACAAAAAAAATAACAACTACAGTTTAAGTCCACTATACTGTGGACTTACGACCAATCCTTATCCACATAAAACACAGGTTATCCACAGTTTAAGTCCACTATACTGTGGACTTACGACCAATCCTTATCCACATAAAACACAGG
>JAIOTG010000048.1 GCA_021106995.1 bacterium | reverse complement strand
GTGATAACCATAGCTACACGTTCAGGATACATTCGAGCGAGTTCTCTGGCATCAAAACCTCCGTGACTATAGCCAATAGGTATTACTTTTTCTCCAACTTTATCTGATTTTAAAAGAAAGTCTTTTTCCACTTTTTCAAAATCTTTTGGGCAATACCCTCGGTTAAGACCATTTGGCCAACCATGTACTTCATAACCTAAAGTTTTAAGAAAAGTTCTCAGTAGATAAGTGTAGGTGTTGTTGGAGATAAAACCGGGATAAACTAAAATAGTTTGGCCTGCCCCTTCGTTAAAGTGCTTGTAGTTTTTTAAAAGGAGTAAGATCCAACATCTTAGTTGATGAATTGGTATTTCGGCTAAAGCTTTTGACTCACCAAGAAGTTTTAACTTGTTCCAAAGTTTTAAAATGTTCATCTTCCACCTCCTTTTGGAATTTTAAAGTTTATTCCAATGCGTTTTCTTTATCTTAACATTTTTTTATTTATATGTTAAATTTGAAAGAAAGATTTGAAAAATATAGTATTAATTAATAAGATAATTAAAAATAGAAAAATGAGAGTAAATTATAATACTTTAGAAATAGTTTTAGTGATTTCGGTCATTTATTTTATTTCTTTTTTGTTCGTTAGATTTAATAAGATAAAATTAATTACCCATAGGAGGGTGTGGAATAGTATTCTAGCCGTCGTTTTTTTAATTTCCGCTATTTTGGGAATTGTGTTAGCTATTCAGGTAGATAATAAAACAATTTTACCTGGATATTCTAAAATGCTTTGGTTTCATGTTGAGTCCGGTATAATTATGGCAGTTATCTCTGTTTTTCATATCATTTGGCGTATAGATTATTATAAAAATATTTTTAAATTTAAGAAAAATGAAAAAGTATAGATTTTTTTTAATATTTATTTCCATAATTTTTTTGTTAAACGTTTTATCAGGATGCACGTTTAATAACAGTGGTAAAATTCAAGACAATAATAATAACAAAGATATTCAGACAGAGAAGGATGTCAGTAAATACCAAGATTTAAGCATCAACCATAATTGTATAGGTTGTGGTAGATGTATAATGGTGGATAGTGAACATTTTTCCGGTAGTGGGAGGGAAATAGTGGTGGTATCGAGCAAAAACCTAGGGTCAAAAAAACTTTATGAAGCAATAAAAGTTTGTCCTACTTCAGCAATTGAATTATCTTAGAAATGTATAAAAAAATAAAACGCGTTTTGAAACGCGTTTTTTTATTTGATTTACAAGTTTTTGAGTGGTAAAATTAAAAATATCAATGAACACTATTTGAATGTTCACTTAAATTTGTTAGAAAAATTATAAAAAATGGAAGAGGAGCTTATTGCATAAATTTTCTTAAAGAAATAGTTTTGTCTTTTGGTCTTCGTGAAAGATGGAAGTTAAATATTTCTGAAAAAAATGGTAAAATTGTTATAGAGAATTGAAAAAAATAATATAAATATAAAAAGTTTATGAATAAGGAAGATAAATTATTTGAGAAAATACTTTTGGAGTCAGAGAAAAATTTTGTAGAACTCTTAAAAAAAGAAGGGATGATAGCGGGAGAGGTTTTTCACACGCAAAGAGAATATATAAAAAGAAAAAAAGGTGTTAAGGGCTTGAATGATTTTGCTAAAAAATCAAAAGAATTAGGGTATGAAATCGATTTAAGAAAGGCGGATTATAGAGGGTGGCATCCTATAGGGCTTAGACCTTTTGGCTGGCTAGTTATGTTAAGGACATTTGGTTGGGGACAAGAAGAATTAATAGATAGTGGCTACCAGGCTCCTCAAATTTCTTTTATTATGAGAATTTTAGCTGGGTATTTTGTTTCTCCAGAAGTTACTATTAAAAGATCTCCAAGTTACTGGAAAAAGCACTACAGCACTGGTTCGTTAACTGTTCCTTTGGTGGATATGAAAAACAGAAAATTTATTTTAAGGATAGATGATTTTTTAGTTTCTCCTTTGTTTTGTATTTTTTATTTAGGTTATTTTAGAAAGATTGTGGAATTTGGGGGTATAAAAAACTCTAAAATAAAAGAAACAAAATGTATGTTTAAGGGAGATGATTATCATGAATTTGAGATTATTTGGTAAGAATAATGATTAATAAATATAGAAGAATGTTAATTTAAATATAAATTTATAGATCTGGATTTGTTCAAATTAATTTAAAATTTCCATGAATAAAACAAAACAGAAAAAAGAAATTATAATTTATAAAGGAGAGAGAAGCGAAATTAAAATAAAAGCCCTCCTAGAAGATGAAACTATTTGGTTATCACAAAAGCAAATGGCTAATATTTTTAAAGTTGATGTTAGAACTGTTAATGAACATTTGCAAAATATTTTTTCTACAGGAGAATTGAATAAAAATTCAGTTATCCGGAAATTCCGGACAACTGCTTCAGACGGAAAAAAATATCAAACTCAATTTTATAACCTCGATGTTATTATTTCGGTTGGTTATCGGGTTAATTCAAAAAAAGCTACTCAATTTAGGGTTTGGGCTACTAGAATTTTGAGAGGTCATATTTTAGATGGTTATACTATAAATGAGAATGTTTTATCAGGCCAAGCTCAGAGTTTGAGGAAATTACAGAAAACTATAAATTTTTTAAATGATAAAGTTAAAAAGAAGCAATTGGTGGGCCAGGAAAAAGAGATTTTAGGACTTTTGTCTGATTATTCTAGAACTTTAAGTATTTTAGAAAAATATGACAAAAATAAATTAGATAAAATTAAAGGTAGGAAAGAAAGCTTTACTTTAGGGTATAAACATTGTTTAAATATTATTAAGAGCGTTAAAAAAGATTTAATTTTTAAAAAAGAGGCTACTGATATTTTTGGCAATGAAATAGATCATGGTTTTGAGGCTGTTATTAATAATCTTTATCAAACTTTTAATAAGAAAAATCTTTATTTTGGCATTGAGCCTAAGGCTTCCCATCTTTTTTATTTTATTATAAAAGATCATCCTTTTTCAGATGGCAACAAAAGAATCGGATCTTTTCTTTTTGTCTATTTTCTAGACAAAAATAATTATCTTTATAAGAAAAAAGGAGGAGTAAAGATATCAGACAGCGCTTTAACGGCTTTGGCTTTACTCGTAGCAGAGAGTCGGCCAGGCGAAAAAGATGTGATGATAAGTTTGATTGAAAACCTAACATTAGATAAATAAAATTTTAATAAAAAATCGTTTACAGTTTTTTTATAAGCCTTTTTTATAAGTAAATTCTTATATGGGTTGACTAAAATTTATTTTTGTGTTAGTGTTATATAGAAATATTAATTAACCCATTTTTAAATAAAAAAAGCAAGTAATCCATGCTCTTGTTTGTTTAAGTAAATATGCCTGAAGACAACAAGCTTGAAGAAGAATTAATTTTTTCTCAGAAAATAAACACTAAAAGAATTATAGACGATTTAATCAAAAATTTTTCTACTAAAGAGAAAAATGTGATAAAGCGTCGTTTTGGTTTGGATAGAGTTAAAAGAGAAACATTGGAACAGGTGGGACAGGCTCACGGCTTGACTCGTGAGAGAATTAGGCAAATTGAAAAAGTTTTGGTAGGTAAAATAAACGAAGCTAAAGAATTGCAGGTAGAATTAAAACAATTACAAGAGACAGTTTTTTTAATATTAGGGGAGCATGGAGGAGTAGCTGAAAAACAGCATTTATTTGGACTCTTAGATAAAGTTTCTGAATTAGGTTTAAAAGTAAACGATGAAGAAAAAAGGAGCATAATTCAAGAAAACCATTTTGATTTTTTGTTATCTAGAATTTTTAATGACTCCTTAGAGGAGATAAAAAGATCTGACAAATTTAAAGATTCTTATAAGTTTAAGAATGATTCGTTGGATCATTTTGAATATTTATCTCAAGAATTTAATGAGGAAATACAGAAGTTGAATAATATTATTAATATTAGCGAGTTAGTAGAATTAATATTAAAATTGGAAAACTATAAAAAACATGAGGGGAAATTTAGGAGTTCAGAAAGGGTTCATTCTTACAATTGGTTGGGCGATGATTTAAGTGAAGAGGAGAGAGGAATTTTTAAAAATTACAGTGCTCTTTATTCTTTTTTGCAAATTATCAGAGATTTAGAAAAGAATAAATTCGGTCATTGGGGTCATGTTTCTTGGAACGAAATAAGTCCCAAAACTGTTAATGATAAGATTTATTTAGTTCTAAAGAATTATGGCAAGCCACTTCATTTTACTGAGATTGCTAAATTAATAAATGATACTAATTTTGATCATAAAAAAACTAATTCTGCTACTGTTCATAACGAGTTAATACTAGATGATAAATATGTTTTGATTGGCAGAGGAATGTATGGATTAAAGGAATGGGGTTTTAAGCAGGGAACAGTAACTCAAGTTATTAAAGATATACTGGAGTCATCCAGTGAGCCTTTAAATAAAGAAGATGTTGTAAAAAAGGTGCTTGAAAGCAGAATGGTTAAAGAAAGCACTATTAATTTGGCTTTATCAAATCGTAAAAATTTTCAAAAAATTGGTGATAAATATGCGGTAACTGAGAAATAATTTTAATTTAATCTATTTTATATACTAAACCCCCCTTCTTTTGAAGGGGGGTTTAAAATTGAAAAAAACTTTAATAAGTGGTAAAATATTATTAAATATATTTTATGGATATAGTTCTAGATTTATCTTTTTTAAGGGAAATGCTTTATATGGACCCACAGATTTTGATTTGGCGGGTTTTGCTTTGGTTCGGTTGGATTCCTATTGCTATAACACTTCTTTGGGGGTTTAAGGAAATTTGGCTTGTTTACAGGCGAGGTCTTTGGGCGAAAGAGAATGCTGATTCCATTCTTCTTGCCATAGATATTCCTAGGGAAAACAGGCAATCGGTTAAAGCAGTGGAAAATTTATTTACCTATATTGCTGGTGCGCATGGTTCTATTAATTTACTAGAAAAATATTGGGACGGAAAATGGCAACTTTATTTCAGTTTTGAAATTGTTAGCATAGAAGGTTACACTCAGTTTTTAGTTCATACCCCAGTTGGTTTTAGAGATTTGGTTGAATCGGCTGTTTATTCCCAGTATCCTGACGCGGAAATTACAGAAGTGGATGATTATACCAAGGGGTATCCGACTAGATATCCTGACGAAAACTATGATCTTTGGGGAGCAGAATTTATTTTAGCAAAAAATGATATGTTTCCCATTAAGACTTATCCTGAATTTGAACATCAATTTGGAAAAGAAGCAGAGGAATATTTTCGTGATCCCATGGCAGCCTTAATGGATTTAAATAGTAGTTTGGGACCAGGGGAACAATTGTGGTATCAGATGATAGTTATTCCCACCGGCTTTGATTGGCCAAAGAGAGGGGATAAAGAGATTAGTAAAATTTTAGGAGAAAAAACGAGTTCTGATAAATCTTTTACTGATAAAATGTTTGCTCCGTTTCTTTCTCTTTTTGATTCTTTGAGCGATTCTTTATTATATCTTTTAGGAGTAGAAATGGAGCCTTTTCCAGAAAAGGAAGATGATTCTTTTAATATGATGAATTTAAAGCCTAAAGAAAGTAGACAGATTGAAGGGATAGAGGCCAAGACCTCCAAGCTTGGTTTTGAATGTAAAATTAGAATGGTTTATTTAGCTGAAAAAGAAGTGATGAGAAAAAATAAGGTTGTTAATGGTTTTGTCGG
>JAIOTG010000061.1 GCA_021106995.1 bacterium | reverse complement strand
AACAGCAATCAAAATCCCTGGTTGAAAAAACAACAATAACGAAATAAAAAAAATTAGGGGCATTCTTTTATTATTCATTTTCCCTCTCCTGTTAAAAAAACAGACCAAGGGAAAACAAACTTTTTAAAGTTGTTTAGCCCTTGGCCTAAGAGTTATTGAGCTTTTAATCGGTTATCCACGATAACCAACTTCCCAACTCGAAAAAGGATTATTTACGTCTTCCAGGGCCATAACAACATCGTTGTCAGCCCAGGGAGCTTCCGGCGAATTTGTCTGATGCTGAAGCATGGTTTTTGATTCTTCACAGAGCAAGTCTGAGATAAACCAATAGTCCACACCATCAACCCTCATCACGAGATTAAATCTGGTTTTATCGCTAGCAAACATAAGCCTTGCCAAGTTAACAGATCCATCAGATACAGAAACACCGTTTTCATACTGCCAACCAGTTTTTTCCGATACCGCTCTAATGGGACCGATTTTTCCGCCAGGCACTTGAAAGCCAGCGTAAATATTGGAATAGGTTAGAGTGTTACCGTTAATGGCAGCCGAAACGCAATTTTCATCAACAGGTGGATTGGTGGGTTCGCAAGATAAATCAGAACCGTTGCAATCCTGGTCAATACCGTCTTCACAGATTTCAATGGCACCGGGATAAATGTTGGCGTCATTGTCATTACAATCACCTCCATTTTCGGAATAACCATCCCCGTCATCATCGATATCAAGAGGATCAACCGCGCCAGTGGCATCAAAACCGCTACAGTCCTGATCAATACCGTCATCCGGAACATCATAAGCTCCAGGATAAATATTGGCATCGCCATCATTGCAGTCACCATCTTCAGCAGTATAACCGTCACCATCAGCGTCAACAGTACAGTTGGAGCGCTCATAATTACGAGCAACAACAGGCTGTCCACGCACAATGTCAATTGTCCCGTTATACTGATCAACATTAAAAGCAAAGGTCACAGCATCAGCGCCGTATTTCGACGTAATGTCGGTTACACGAACAAATTGTTCCTGATCTTCTTTGGGAAGATCGTAGGCGATAATCGGTTCGAATTCCTGACTAGATTTTGTATCGTTGTGCCAGACATAAATTCCGATACGGGAAATACCTTGCTCTAAAATATCGAGTAAATTGATCGAAGCAATTTTGGTATTTGCGTTGTAATCAAGTACCAGATCCTCAGCCACGGCCAGCTTCCAATAGCACCAGCCCATGTCATCTCCAAAAATAATGAGTTTATCCCCTTCCGTCGGGTCAAAATTTACAAATACCTTTGCTTCCGTGTTTACCGTAAAATCACCGGTATTCTGGTTAAGGGTCATAATAACCCCTTTGATAAGATTATCTCCATCATCACCGCCGCCATCACTACATCCAATGGCGAACACCGTAGCCAATAAAGCAATAAAAATTTTCATCCAGTTTTTCATTTTTTTCCTCCTTTTTATAGTTTTTCTTTTTGGTTGTTTTTTCTTGCTATATATCTGTACACGAAAAATCCGTGGTTATTTTATCTATTTCCTTTTTTAATTTTCAAAGAGCTTTTTAAAAAATTGTTAAACAATTTTAATTAATAAAATTATTTAATTAATTTTTTAAAGGTCGTTTTAAATTAACAGCTTTTCATATAACTGTCAAGTTTATTTCACCTCAAAACTAATGCTATAACTAAGCCCAGTAACCTCTCCCACTACTTTTATATCAGTTCTGCCCGGGAACATAGAAGGAACCTTGATAAATTTTTCAAATTCACCCTCATCATCAGTCTGGACATCATAATCATCCCTAAGCCATTCAATATTTAATTTTTCATTAAAACCAAAACCTCCACCACTTAAAAGAACATAATCATCTGAAAAAACCGGATTTTTATCCACTTTAAGATAAAGAAACTCTATCGGTCCTATAAATTCCTCTCTGGCTTCATAATTATCAATTATCTCAAGATTATCATCCAAGACCACTATACTAGACCCATTAAAGACAATTAGTTTTTCTCCTTCGCTGTTTTTAACAGATTTTATTTCCATAGCCCAAGCACCAGGAACGCCCAAGGTGGTAGCATCAACTTCCTTTATAGTCTCTAAACTATTTTTGTTAATTTTCTCCACTTTTAATCCGGTTGAAGAGTAAATATAATTAGAATTAAAAGAAGAAATTACATCATAACCATGACCAGAACCATTGTCTTTTCTATTAATTAAATTTCCGTTCAAATTAAAAACCTTTAAAGCCTCGTCATCAACTAAATAAACAGAGCTTGTCCTGGGATCGTTATAAATATTTCTTATATGCCTATCATTAATAACCAAATCAACCTGGGTATAATAATCATTAGTAAAACTACTAAAAAATTTAAGTTTATCTTTATCTAAATTAAAAATAAAAGTTCCTTTTCCTGATACTGAAACATTATCATGAAAATCATTATAAACCTTAAGACTATTAATAACTCTTCCATTCACATCCCATATCTTTATACCATTAGTACCAAGCGTAATCAGGCTATCATCCATACTATCCAAACCCCTAAACCAGTCCCAAGCATTATCCTTTATCTTTTCTTCTAAAACAGGGAACACGGGAGAACTAATATCATATTTATATAAATAACGGCCATCAACTAAATAAACAAAAAAGCTACCATCTTCTTCTCTAAGCTCCAAATCCATAAAATAAGGATGTTTATAATAAGTTGATACTAATGAGGTTTTCTTATAAATCTTATTGTCTTCTAATTTAAATAATTCAAATTTACCCGTATTAACAGTTCCTATATAGATTTCATCTTGATAGACAAAGGCTTTGCCAGAATAATAAGATTTAATTCGACCCTGAGTATCATTAATAGAAACAAACAAGACTCCTCCTAACATTAAAATTAAAGCAACTATTATAACTTTTGATTTCAAAATAAACTCTTTCATAATAATAAATATATTAAATTAAAAAATATTTTTCATGTCCCCATTTTTTTCTATCTCATCTGAGTCAAGAATTTTTTCTACTTCACTCTGAACCTCTTTATCTGGAGAAATCAACTTTTCATAATCAGTCATCTCGTCAAAGCTTTTCTTTTCTTGTTTTTTTTCATTTTTAGTCTCCCATAAATCCTCTACTTTCTCTGAAGGTTTTTCTTCTTTATTTGAATCATTTTCTTTTTTAAAAAGCTCAGCCATTAATTCAGTATTATCTCTAACATCCTCTTTTTTCTCTCCTTCTCTTTTAAAATCATAGGCTCTTTTTTTAAGAACGCTTTTTATATCTTGCCAATTATCATTAACTAAATCTTCCTCCATAACTGCCTCGTCTTTTTTCTTATTTTTTTTCTTTCCATTTCTTCTTGGAATAATCCTAAGAGTATATTTCTCCTCAGGCAATAGATAAATATAAAGAAAAGATATAGCAAATCCTAAAATTAAACTAACAGGAAAAATCAAAAAAATATTAGGCCTAACAGGATAGGTAGAAATTATAGGTCTATCAATAATACGAACAAAAACCTTATCACCTAGACCATGATAATCATTGTTTTTCATTTTTAGGACATAGTTGACTGCTTCTGCAATTTGATTAACCTGATTTTTATCAGGATGAAAAACGTTAACTTCAACGATTCCACTACCATCTCTTAGGGGAGCAACCTTAACTGTCTCGCTCCATTTATTCATTAAACGGGCGTAATTTTTCTCTTTATTAAAATAATTTTCATCAACATTAAAACCAGCCTCTAATACATCCTCATAAAAAGAGTTAGAATTTACTACTTGAGCAAAAAGGTTTCCCAAATAATCATTAGTCTGAGAAATGTTGTAAGCCTCCGTGCTTGGCGAAAAGCTCTGACTTATGAGAACTCTGGACACAGAACCATATTTAAAAGTCTGGACTACGATCAGCACAACTGAAACAGCTAAACATATTATAACCACGGATAAGATAGTTTGCTTTCTGTTCCACAATAAATTTAGATAATTTTTTAAATCCATAGAAAAAAATATTAAGTAATTTTTTATTAAAAATAAATAACTGACTACGTTAACATAAAAAAGAAAAAAAGTCAATAGCCTTTGACTTTTTTACATCGTTTTTAGCTTTAATACCCACAATCTAAGTAACATCAAGTTCATTCACAACTATAATCTTTTTGTTCTCTAAAATATCATATAAGAAAACATCGGTAATTTCACGTCTATACTTAAACTCTCTAACACTCATAAAAGTATAATTTATTTCTCTACCCAAATTTTTTTCAAGAGAAGAAATTGTTTCCTTTAGTTTTTTTCGATTAATTTGACCTACAACCAAAAGATCAATTTTGGATTGAGGACTTTCTACAAACATTCCTGTCAAAACGACCAATTTAAGATTGCCTGAATTTTTTAAATCTTCCTCGAATTCCTTTTGATGTAATACCTGTGCTTTTATAATTAATGATCTTAATTCTTCAAACAAAACAAATTTTTTATTAACAACATAATACTTTTCCTGTTTTTTAACCTTTTTACCCTCTTTATCAATTTCACTGCTCGTAATAAGCAAGCCTAAATCTTCTAAATTTTTCAATTCTCTTCGAGCTGAATTAACTTGCAAGTCCAAATTCCTTGCTATTTCTCTAATATAAGACCTTTTTTCGGCATTAAACAAAAAGAATTTCAATATTTTAACCCTGGCTTTTGATCCAAAAATTTTCTCTAGCATATAAAATAAAAGTTTGCTTTATAAGTATATTTATAGTATAATAATAAAAAATAATAGTCAAATATTTGTATGGGATATAAAATCTCCTCAATTTTTATTAACAAAGGACAAAAGGTAAGTAATGCTGGGGAAGTTTTTATTTCACAAGTAGATGAACATAAAGAATCCTTGGCTGGAAGATTATTCATATTAATAGAAGTGGATTCCTTAAAGGGCAAAACATTAAAAATTGTTAATTTTTTAGTAAATAACATAAATTACAATTATTACCAAAATGAAAAAATACTTCTAAGAGAAAAAATTAAATCTATAACCATTGAACACATTTTTGAAACAACCCTTAGCAGTGTCAATAAAGATTTAATAAATTTTCTAAACCAAGAAAAAATAAAAATAAGCCCCTACTCTATAAACGCAACCGTTGGAGTAATTCACGAAGAACATCTTTATTTTTCAAGCATAGGAAAAAATAAAAACCTATTAATTTATCCACAAAAAACTAACCAAGGATATGCTATAAATGACATAGGAGAAAGTAAGAAGAAAAGAGTTCAGACTACTAGTTTATTTAAGCTTTTTTCAGATGTAATGAGTGGGCCAATTCCAAGTGATGGTTATTATTTTCTTCTTAACGAAACCTTAGATGAATATTTATCAGAAAAACAAATAAACAATATTATAACAAAACTTCCACCTGCCAGCGCCGCTACTCAAATAGAAAATATTATAAACCAGATAAATGTTAATGCTCTTTTTCTAGGACTAATAATAAAAAACACCTCTGGAGTTGAAGTCACAGCCGAATCAGAAGAACTTAAACCAAGAGAAGAAATGATTGACTTAAATCAAACTAGAAGAAGGACCGACGATATAATGCGCCCTGCTGGGATTATAAACTTGCGCAAAGCTAAAGATGCAGGCAAAAATATACTTGAAAAAATATTTAAAAAAAAGGAGTCAAAACCAATCCCCTACTCAAACTATACCCAAAATCAAGAATCAAAATTAATGTCCTCAATAAAGCCTCCTGTCGGGGGTCAATTACAATTAAAAGAAAAATTATTCTTCGAAAAAAAATCACCTTTATTATCCTTTAAAAAAATAATAAACTTTACTAAAAATTTATTTTTAGGAATAGTACATCTTGTCGCCCTAATTTTCATTTTCTTTTCCAAACCAAACAATATTAAAAATTTATTTTTAAAAGTAAAACTGATACCGAGATATATAAAAATTTATTTCTTTAAAATTATTAATAATATCTGGGAATTAAACATAAAAAATAAAATAACCTTATTGATTGGAATTGGATTTGTACTAGCTTTTATAATAAGCACCTCTTTTTATATTAATAATAACAAAAATGAAGAAAAAATAGCGCAAATAGATAATATAATTCAAGATATTGAAAGAAATCAAAACAAGATAGAGGCAAGCCTCCTGTATAACAACGAAAAAGATGCTCAGGATTTAGTTAAACAAAACAAGCTTCTAATAAACAATCTATCAACACAGCTAGAAGAGTCCGAAATAAACCAAGCTGAAAAATATCAAGAATTACTAGAAAAGCAAGAAAAACAAAGCCGAGAAATAATGCACATCGTTCCACTTGGAGACAAGATAGTAAAAATAGAAGATTTGAGCCAAGTAAACAGTCAGGTCGAAGCCTTGAATATGGTTTTTTATGAAAACTCTTTATTTATTGGAGATAATAAAAATTCCAACGTCTATAAAAAGAATCTAGAAGAAAATACTATTGTTAGTTTAGGTGGAGAAAACTTAAAAAGTTTAAGCCTGCCAGCGTTAAATAAGAGTCAAATAAACTATTTTGACTACCCTGAGGCTACTATATTAAATTTAGAAACAGAAGAATTTAACAATATAAAGATAGACGTTCCAGAAAATCTAAACATAGGAAATATGGCCGGCTTTGCAGGAAGAATTTACATGCTTGATAATGAGAGCGATCAAATATACCGCTATGACAATCCTGCCAATATGCAAAACAAACAAACCTGGCTTAATGAAGAGGTAGATTTACAAAATTCCGTTGACATTGCTATTGATGGCCATATATATGTTTTAAAACAAAGTGGAGTAGTAGAAAAATATTTAAAAGGGGCAAAAGAAGACTTTGAATTAAGTTCTCCTTTCCCAGAAATAATCAAAGCAAAAAAGATTCAGATTTCCCCAGAAATGGACAAAGGCTTTATATATATTCTTGAACCTGATCAAAAAAGACTTTTAAAATTTGATAAAACCGGATCCTTTTTAGAACAATATCAATATACTGAATTTAAAAATTTAAAAAATTTCTTTGTTGATGAAGATAAAAACATTATTTATTTCCTGGACGATAATTTAATTTACGAATACCCCATTTAAAATCTTTTAATTTGGCAAATAAAAAAATCCCTTAAATTTCTCTAAGGGATTTTTTTATTATAAAGTCTTATTTTAATGTTACTTTTGCTCCAGCCTCTTCTAATTTAGCTTTCATTTCCTCAGCTTCTTCTTTCTTAACTCCTTCTTTTACAACTTTTGGAGCTGCCTCTACTAAGTCTTTAGCATCCTTTAAGCCCATTTCAGTTAAACTTCTTACTGCTTTAATAACGCCGATTTTATTATCACCGGTTTCAGTGAGCTCAACATCAAACTCGGTCTTTTCCTCTGCGGCTTCTCCACCTTCAGCAGCAACACCACCTGCTACAGCCATCATAGGGGCAGAAGCAGAAACGCCAAATTTTTCTTCCAAGATTTTTACCAATTCTGATAAATCCAAAATGCTCATTTGTTCAATTTGCTCTACTAAAGTTTTAAACTTTTCTGGAACTTCAACTTCTGTAGAACCTTTTTCTTCTTTTATCTCCTCAGAAGCTTTAACTTCTTCTTTAGGAATTTCACTTTTTATCTCCTCTTTTTTTTCTTCAGAGGCTTTCTTTTCTTCTGACATAAATTTTATATTTTTAAATTATTATATTATTTTATAAAAAATTTAAAAATTTATTATTATTTTAATTATTTTAATTATTTTACTTTATTTTCCTCTATTGCCTTTAAAACAAACACTAAATTTCTAATATTACCTGATAGAACATTAACAAATCCGAAAGTTGGAGCATTTAAAGATCCAACTAATTTAGCGTATAATTCTTGTCTGTTAGGTATTTTAGCCAAACCAGAAACCTTTTCCGCTGAAATAAATTGATTATCTAAAATTCCCCCAATAAAACCAATTTTATCTTCTTGTTCTTTTCTAAATTCATCCACCGCCTTAACATGTGCTACTTGATCATTATATCCAAATATAATTGCTACTCTACCTTCAAATTCCCTTGCCTTAATGTCAAAACCAACATTAGATAGGGCGATTTGTAACAAAGTTTTTTTAGGGATGTAACACTCTCCCCCTTCTTTTTTTAATCTTTTTCTCAAATCTTCACTTTCTGATACCTTTAAATTACCGAAGGAAGTGAAAACAATTGATTTAGATTTTTTAATCTTCTCCTCTAGATTCCTTAAAATTTCTTTTTTTTGTTCTCTGCTTTTAGGCATATATTTCATTTAACATACAGCGCCAAAACGCTATACGATATTTAATTAATCTATTAAACAAAAAATCTGTGCTTGACCACAGATATAAAAAAACATTATTATTATTTTTTCACCTAAACAGGGCTTATAACGCCTGCTATCTGTGGTAAGATATTTATTTAATTTTTATATTAACACATTAACAAAATGTGTCAAATTATATAATTTTTATTGTGTAGAAAGGTTAAAAATGTTATTATATAAAATATAAATATAATTAAAAAAAATGAGCATCAATATAAATAAGGATAAATGTATTGGATGCGGTCGTTGTACCGAGATCTGTCCTAACACTTTTAAATTAAGCAATGAAGGAAAATCAGAAGTTATCAATAAAAATGATCTTAATTGCGCCATGAAAGCATCAGATCAATGCCCAGTAGAGGCAATCATGGTAAATGAATAAAAATAAACCCTCTAATATTTTGGATTATTTTTTGTT
>JAIOTG010000027.1 GCA_021106995.1 bacterium | reverse complement strand
ATTGAGTAAAATAAACCATAGCTCCATTAAATATCTCTATAGGTTTTATAAAAATCTCCCAACTATTAAAACGATTAATTAAACCGAGCAAAACCTCCAACGCGGTAACAGGTATAATAAATAAAACAAAAAAATTGGCCACTGTCTTATTTTTCGTTTTTACTATAAAATTCTTCATTTGACTAAGAAGAAAAACAAAAGCCATCCAACCTAAAATAGCATAAATAAAAAAGAAGATAATCATCCAAACGTTTTCAACACAAACATTACCATAGTAAATAGCAGGACAATAGCCTGATAAATTTCTAACATCATTAATAATATAGGCTGAATTGGGAAAAAATAAAACCCAAAGAAAAAATAAAAAAATAGCAATTAATTTTTGATATAATTTACCAAAATTATTTGCTAAATAATATATCAATAGTATCTTGACTAAAAGAAAAGGAATTATCAATAAAAAAATATTCCAAAATACCATTAAAAGCGGGTAACCATTGATACTCCAAATATTCAAAAAGTCATATTTATTAAATAAATAATCAATACTCCCCCAATATTGTTGACTTGGATGCAGGGTCATATCTTTTAATTTTTATTTAAACTTGAATTTGTAAAATTAATCGGTTTTACCTTATTTACGTCATTTAATGATATTTCTTCCTCTTTCTCTTTATTATCTCTAAGTAAAACACTATTATCTTTAGAATTGTTGTTTGCGACTCTTTTTTTCGACTCTTCTTCCTTAACCTTTTTTAATTCTTCTTCCTTAACCTTTTTTCTATTCTGGCCTTCAAGATCCTTTCCTTTTCTAATGTTCGCCAAACATTCCCTGCAATAAACTGGACGAACTCCGTCAGGCTTAAAGACAGTTTCAGTTTCCTTGCCACAACTACTGCAAATAGCGGAAAATTTAGAAAAATCTTTTTCTTTTTTATTGGGATTATTTTGATTGTTATTGTTTTGAATCTTAACTGGATTGTTTTTTTTAGGACCTAATTTTTCTTCGTCTTCATCTTCGTTGCTGTGCCATCTTTCAATTTTTTCTTCAATTTGCTCCTTAGGCTTAGTATATCTTTCTCTGGAAACCCTAATAACTTTTTCAGTATTTCCAGTTCTACTATCATCTGAGAAGGGAGGCAATCCTCTAGCAGAAAAAGGATCTGAAGCTATTCCATCAATCATTAATTTTAAATACATTTCGTATTTAGGTAAATTTAAAATGTCTTCTTCAGAAAAAGTGGGAGAAAATTCTTTAATTAATTCTTCAGCGTCTGTTGCCCCCACTCTAAAAGTAACCATAGTTCCGACATTGCCAAAAACTGCTGCCCTTACCGGATCAGAAAGCTGTTCTAAATATTGATGTGCCATAATAAGATTAAGGCGGTATTTTCTAGCTTCTGATAATATATTAGCAAAACTCTCCGTACTAAAATTTTGAAACTCATCAATATATAAATAAAAATCTCTACGTTCATTTTCGGGGATATTCACACGACTCATAGCGGCTAATTGGATTTTAGTAATCATCATAGCACCAAGTAAAGCAGAATTATCCTCCCCTATCCTTCCTTTACTTAAATTCATTATTAAAATTTTCCCCTCATCCATTATTTGTCTAACATCAATTGATGACTTTGCCTGACCAACAATATTACGAATTAAAGCGCTTGATAAAAACTGTCCTACCTTATTTTGTATAGGAGAAACTGCCTCAGAAGCAAATTTATCAGCATAACTAGCAAACTCATTGGCCCAAAATGCCTTCACCACCGGATCTTTTATTTTAGCTATTACTTTCTTGCGAAAAGGTTTATCTGAAAGCATTCTAGTTACAGCAAGTAAAGTAGCTCCTGGATAATCCAAAACAGCCAAAATAGCATTTCTAAGTATATACTCAAGTCTTGGCCCCCAGGAATCAGCCCACAATTTCTGAAACACTCCAATTAACCCAGAAGCAACTAAATGTCTAACTTCCGGCTCGACCTGTTCTACTACATTAAAGGCAATTGGATATTTCATATCTCCGGGATTAAAATAAATAACATCATTAATCCTGTCTTTAGGAATATATTGAATTACTTTTTCAGCCAAATCACCGTGAGGATCTACTAAGGCAACTCCACGACCAGCCCAAATATCATTAATGACCATATTTTCCTGAACAGTAGATTTTCCCATTCCGGTTTTCCCTATTAAATAAAGGTGTCTTCTTCTATCATCAGTTTTAATCCCAAAACGAATACGGCGATTACGAAAAGTAGTTTCGCCGATAGGAACAATTGCATTTTCTTCTATATTTGACATAAAATATAATTAAATCGTTGGTAAATTATTTGGAGGAGATCCAAAATTATCATCTGAAATAAAATTATTTTCCTCTTTTTTCTCTTCCTCCTCATCTTCTTCTCTTAAAAATTCAGGTATCTCTTCCTGGTCATACGTCTCTCCTTCATCCATGTTTACTGATTCTTGTCTAGGTAAATTCATAGGAGAATCGGACTTGCGCCCGGAACTCTTTTGGATTAAAGGAGCTTTAACAGCCGCTTCATTAGGAAAGTGCCAAAGAGTGGCTAATTCTTCAATATTTAAGATAAAAGGATATTTTCCCGTATCACTTCTAGTCATATAATTATTTATAATCCTATTTTTTCTACCATTTAATCTCTGATCTTTTAAAAAATAAGCTACAGCAGTTGCGGTAGTATCCATATCGGGTTTTAAATTATTTAAAGTCATATCATTAAACTGCTTCATGTATCCGACAAAACCATTAACAACCTTATTTTTTCTCATCACT
>JAIOTG010000028.1 GCA_021106995.1 bacterium | reverse complement strand
GAATTTAATAAGTTGCTCGAGTCCGTTATAATCAACGGATTTATCCTTTTTAAAGGGTGTAATAAGTGCGGTGTGACAACCGGGCGGGAATGGTTTTAACATGATATGTCCTCCTATGTATGGATTATTATTGTTTCCTTTTTTAGTTTAAAGGTGCTAATATTTCATATTAAATTAACACAATAATTATATTATGTCAAAGATCATTTTGCCTAACTCTTTTATATACGAAGTGTTTTCGTATAGTGTACATAATATTGCTAATTTTGTGAATATTGTATACAATTTGATTATGATTAAATTGTAGCAAAAAAAATAATGGATGTCTATTTGAAAAAAATGAAGGATGAATTACGATTAAGAAATTATAGCCCTAAAACTATAAAGGTATATCTTTCTTGTGTCACTAATTATTTAAGAGCAAAAGGAAATAATTTTGAAATTATTGATATTAATTTTATTAAACAATATTTATTGTCCATAGTCGAAAAAGGGAAATCATCACAAACTATTAATTAAAATTTGCAGGCGATAAATTTTTTTTGTTGGAATGTTTTAAAATATAGAGATAAAATTGATATTAAGTTTGCTAAAACTCCTAGTAAATTACCAATTGTATTATCTCGAGATGAAATTCAAAAAATATTATTGACAATTAAAAATGAAAAACATAAATTAATGATGGAACTTGCTTATTCTGGAGGTTTGCGTGCTAGTGAGATTATTAATTTGAAAATTAAAGATATAGATTTGGCAGAACTTATTATTCATATTAAAGGCGCGAAGGGTAATAAGAATAGAATTACGGTTTTTCCAGAAAAGTTGGTAATAGATATTAAAAAATTAGGCTCAAATAGAAATTTTAACGATTACGTTTTTGCTAGTGAGCGAGGGGGAAGATTAACAGAAAGAACGGCACAGAAAGTTTTTGAAAATGCTTTGAAAAAATCGGGAATAAAAAAAGAAGCTACTTTTCATTCTCTTCGGCACAGTTTTGCAACACATTTACTTGAAAACGGGACTGACGTAAGATATGTCCAAGAATTACTTGGGCATGCCAATATCAGAACTACTCAAATTTATACTAAAGTAACAAACCCGAAATTAAAGAATATTAAAAGTCCATTATGAACAAAAAAGTAGGTATAATTTTAGTTAATTATAAGGATTATGCTCGCAAGTTTTTAACTGAGTGCAGAGATAGTTTAAAATTACAGAGTTATTCTGATTTTATTGTTTATATAGTTGATAACGCTAGCAGTGATGATTCTTTTAAATATTTATCTGAAATTTATGGCGAAGCTAAAATAATCAAAAGAAAAGACGGAAATTATGCGGCTGCCAATAATACTGGAATAAAAAGAGCAAGAGAAGATGTTTGTGATTATTTCGTGATAGCCAATATGGATACTAGGTTTGATAAAAATTGGTTAGGTGAATTAGTGAAGGCAATAGAAATGAAAAAAGACGCGGGAATGGTTCAATCTAAAGTTTTAATATATTCTAAAGGAGAAGATAAAGATGTTAAAATAAATAGTTTAGGCAATATTCAGCATTTTTTAGGTTTTGGTTTTACAAGTGGGTATGGTAAAAAGGATAAAAATATAGAGGAGTTAAAAGAAATTAAGGGTTATGCTAGCGGATGCTCTTTTATTATTTCTAGGGAAGTGTTTGATAAAATAGGGGAGTATGACGAGGAGTATTGGATGTATCATGATGACTTGGAAATGGGCTGGAGAGCTAGATTGGCAGGTTTTAAAATTTATTTAGCTCCTAAGTCAATTGTCTATCATAAATATGAATTTGGCAGAAGTATAAAAATGCTTTATTATATGGAACGTAATCGTTATCTTTCTATTTTTCATTATTATAGTTTGTTGACTTTAATTTTGATTTTGCCAGCTTTATTTATAATGGAATTGGGGATGATAGTATATTCTGTTCCAGGTAAATGGTTTAAAACTAAGATGCGAGCCAATTTTTATTTTTTAAAACCGTCAACCTGGTTTAAAATAATAAAGAAAAGGAAAAGAATAAATAAAATAAGAAAAATTAAGGATAGGGAAGTGGTGCAGTTTTTTTCTGGCAAGGTTTTGTTCCAAGAAATAGATAACCCAGTTTTAAAATATATTGCTAACCCAGTTTTAAGTTTATATTGGGTGATAGTTAAGAAAATAATTTTTTGGTAAAATATGTATGATTTAAATATAGTAATAGTCAACTGGAAAGCCAAGAGAGATATTGAGTCTTGTTTAATATCTTTGTTTAGAGATTTGGAAAACAGTAATTTAAATTTTATTGTTCAAGTGGTTGATAATTCTGAAAATAGAGATGGGATAAAAGAGTTAATTAGTAAAAAATTTCCTGAAGTGAAGTATTTGGATAGCGGTGGTAATATTGGTTTTGGTAGAGCGCAAAATTTGGGCTTGATTAGTGAAGAAGCTCGTTTTTATCTTCCGCTTAACCCAGATATTTATTTTAAAAAAGAGGGGGGAGCTATTAAAAAACTTATTGACGTTTTAGAACAAAGAAGCGAAGTAGGTATGCTTGCTCCTAGGCTTTTGAATTCAGACGGATCTGTTCAATATTCTTGCTGTCGTTTTCCAGGACTCTTGGACCAGATAGGAAGAAGGATGAATTGGGACGAGAAAAACAAAAAATTTAAAGAGAAAATTAATTATTATTTAATAAAAAATTTTAATCATAACAAAAAAGTTTCGGTAGATTGGATAATGGGTTCTTTTATGTTAGTTAAAAATGAAGTGGTTCGTGAAGTTGGTTTTTTTGATGATAGGTTTTTTATGTATTTTGAAGATTGTGATTGGTGTCGTAGAGTTTGGAAAGGTGGTTGGCAAGTTTTTTATTGTCCAGAGGTAGAAATTATTCATAAGCACAAGAGAGATTCGGCTACAGAAAAACCATTTTTGGCTATATTTAAAAATTCAATCGCTAGGGCCCATTTAAAAAGTTGGTTTAAATATTTTAAAAAGTGGGGGATTAAGAAAGATAGATTTGGAATTTAAGTTTAGGAATTTAAGGTATTTTGAGGATTTTTTCCCCAGAAAGAATTTATATTTACTGAGGTAGTTTCTAAAATTCTCATAAGCGCTTCTTCGCTGTAAAAGCCGATATGAGGCGTGAATACTACATTTTCTCTATTTAGAAGTTTGTGGTCTTTTATTAGATAGTGCAGAGCTTCGGTTTTTTCTTTATCATAGAGAAGTTGCTTTTCTTCTTTTATATATTCTTCTCCTTCCATTACATCAAGTCCTGCTCCTATTAATATTTTTTTGTCCAAAGCTTCAATTAGGGCGTCTATTTCAACCACGGCTCCTCTAGCTGTATTTATAAGAATAGAACCTTTTTTTATTAGTTTTATATTATTTTTATTTATTAGATGATGAGTGTGCTTGTTATGAGGGACGTGCAGGGAAATTATGTCTGATTTTTTTAAAACATTTTCAAAAGTGTCATATTTAAAATCCAAAACTTCCGAGAGAAAGACATCTTGATTAGTGTCAAAGGCAATTACTTCCATGCCAAAGCTTTTGGCCATTCTTATAACATGCAAGCCGATTTTTCCTGCCCCTACTACTCCAAGGGTTTTTCCTTTTAAATCAAATCCCTTTAAACCCTCAATGGAAAAATCTTTTCTTTTAGTGCGTAAGTAGGATTTGTGTATGTTTCGTGACAAGGAAAGTATTAGGGCAAAAGTATGCTCAGCTACAGTGTTATCTCCGTAAGAGGGGACGTTGCAAACAGTGATTTTTTTCTTCTTTGCAGTTTTTAGGTCAATATGATCAAAGCCAGTAGACCTAGTGGTAATTAGTTTTATTTTTTTGAGTTTATTGATAACTTTTTTATCTATTTTTGAGTAGATAAATATTGACAAGGTATTAAAGTCTTTTATTTTATCAACATTTTTTAAACTCAGGGGCTCAGAAAAATATTTAACTATATGTCCTTTTAAGGATTTGTTGAGGAATTTTTTTTCCCAACCTTTTATTTCAAAAAAAGCGATTTTCATAAGATTTAGTTTAGTTTTTATATAATCACATTAGCATATTTTTTAGATATGAAAAACCCGGGCTTTTTAAATTCCCGGGCTTTTTTTAGAGTTTTTTAGAGTTTCATTCTTGCTTTTGAGATATCAATATCGATATCAAATTCATTGGCAAGATTAAAAATGTCAATTAACCTATCTTCGTTCGCTTCGGCCAGCATACTTTCTAGCCACTCTTTGGTATAAAAAATTTTTGGTAGATGGGTTGGCGGAATGAAGCCGAAATTATCTAACATTTCTCGCAGAACTTTTTTAGAAAAGAAGCCCCCCCTTATAACGTCTCCTCTTAAGCTCTTGTTTGTAACAAAAAAAACTCTTCTTTTTTTGTTCATGGTCCCTCCTTTTTTGGGTTGTAAAATTAGAACTTATTAACCTTTTAACATAAAAATGATTATTT
>JAIOTG010000084.1 GCA_021106995.1 bacterium | reverse complement strand
ATGTCCAAGAAAGAGGAATTTAGTAAAAAAAATAATAATTTAGAGGTCATCAAAGAGGAGGATAGAAAAGATATTAAGAAAACAGAAGTTAGCGTTTCTCCTCGGGAGAAGAGCGGCGGTAAAAATATTTTCATCGGAACTCTTAATCTATTTACTCAGCCTTTAAAAGAGAGGCATGAAAAGCATTATAAGGATGGCCATTTTCATTTTTTTGCAGATGTTATCTTTTTGTCTGTAATTTTGTCTTTAGTTGGTATTTTTATAGCTTTTTATTTTTGGAAACCAGCACAAGAGATAAAGCTAGATATTTTAAATAAAAATGAAATAATATTAAGCGGAAAACAAGAGACTTTTACGATTTTTTATGCTCATAAGGGGGATAGAAGTGTGAAAGAGGCTAATTTGACTATAAATTTACCAAATAATTTCCTGTTCCAAAAAGCAATCCCTGAAAATATATATGACCCCAATAAGCATAGTTTTGATTTGGGTAAATTAAGTAGCGGATCTAACGGAGAGGTTAAAATAATAGGAATAGTTCTAGGAGAGCCGGGCAGTAGACAGGTTATTTCAAGTTCTCTTAATTATAATTTAGAAGGCAAAGAGATGAGAAAGTTAAGTTCTCTTATTTATAACATTGAGGGTAGTGGACTTGATTTTTTCTTAGATTTACCAAAAAAAGTTTACAAAGGCAATAATTTTAAAGGAAAAATAAACATATCAAACAAGACTGATTTAAATTGGAATCAAATATTACTTCAATTTTCTCCATCTCATTGGAGCTTGAGTCAAGTTTATGGAGATGGAGATTATGAGTGGGAGGATCAGTTGATTAAAATTAATAACTTAGCAAAAGATGAAAAAGTTGTTTTAAACTTCGATGCTTTTACTGATTCTGAAGAAGGTGAATATAGTCTGGATTTTATTTTTTATGGATTAAATAATGAATTGAAAATAAAACAATTTGAAAAAAGTAGTCAAATTAAAGTTGTTAAACCTAGTTTTGAAATTAATATAATTTCTAACAAGAATAACTTAAAATTAGGAGATAGTGTCAGTTTTAAGTTGAATTTTACAAATAAAGAAAAAGGAGAAATTAAAGATGTTAATTTTAGTATTACCTCAATGAATCCCGATTTTTCTTTAAGTGATTTTAGTGTGAGCAGAGAAGATGATTATGAAAGAAAAGAAGATAAAATATTTTTAGGGGATTTTGAATTGGGGGAAAAGAAGGAGATTGAGATTTTAACTGATTGGACAAGGAATAAAATAGACACCAACCAAACTTTAGGTTTGGTTCTTGATTTAAATTATGATTTTTTAGGGCAAAGGGTTAATTTGAGCCAGTTTTCTCCTGCAGTGAAGATATTATCTCAAATAGAAGTATTTTCAGCGGGGTATTATTATAGTCCCCAGGGAGATCAATTGGGAGTTGGCCCTCTCCCTCCTAAGGTTGGAATACCTACTAGCTATTGGGTTTTTTGGGAGATAAAAAATTTCGGCAATGATTTGAGTAAAATAAAAATGAGCGCTGATTTGCCAAAGGGGACAATGTGGGCAGACGAAAAGACTTTGCTGGCCGGTAATTTAATGCATGGAGATATAAGTGATCGTGTTGTTTGGGATTTGGAAAAAATTAAATCTATTGGCGGAGAATATAGTGCCGGGTTTAAAATTAATCTAATTCCAGATGAGGGTGATGTTGGTAAAGTCTTAAACTTATTGGAGAATGTTAGGTTTAGTGTTTATGATAATTTTTGCAATGAAATACAAGAAATAACTTTAAAAGGAATAAGCACGAATTTGGAAGACGATGAATTATCAAGCGGTAAAGGTATTGTGGTAAAATAATCTTATGATTTTATATTTAGACACGGTTACTAATATTAAAAAGATAAAAATAGCCTTATTGGAGGGTGGTAAATCTTCGTATCAGGGAGAATTTTCTGCCTATAAGAAGCAGTCAGAAAAATTATTATTTTTAATTGATAAAGTTTTAAATGATAATGACTTGAAATTGTCAGATATAGAAAAAATAAAAGTGAACAATAAGGGGGGTAGTTTTACTTCTTTGAGAATAGGTGTAGTCACTGCTAATTCTCTTGCCTTCGCCTTAAATATTCCAATTGAAGGAGAATATAAAGAGGACAAGCCTCTTAAAATAAACAAGATAAACGTAGTAGAACCAAAATATGATTTAGAGCCCAATATAACTATTAAGAAAAAAAATATTTATTAGACGTATATTGCTTGTGGATAAGTATTGCTTGAATTTATTAATATTATCCACAGTCTTCTAAAAAAACTCTTTTTTTACTCTCTAAAAAAAGAGTTTTTTTTATTTTTATACTAAAATTAGTGCAAAAAGATTATTGTAATTATATATTTAAAGTGGTTGTCTTTGGTGGACAAGTGGTGTATAATTAAATCATTAAGGTGAAATGTGGGGGAATGTGGTGAATTAAATTCCCTTGTTTCATTGTTAAATTATTTTATTATGTTCATAGGTGAATACAGTCATAATTTAGATACAAAGGGTAGAATGGCTATTCCAGCTAAATTTCGTAATATGCTTAAAAAGGGGGCAGTAGTTACCAAGGGTTTGGACAACTGTCTTTTTTTGTATCCTAAAGAAAAATGGGAAGAAATGGCTCAGAAGTTTGCTAATTTACCTATTGGCCAGGCAAAGGCCAGGGCTTTTGCTAGGCATCTTTTAGCTGGTGCTATTGAGATAGATTTTGATAATCAGGGAAGAATAAATTTGCCAGAATATTTAAGAAAATTTGCTGGGTTTAAGAAGGGGGTTATTGTTGCTGGGCTTTATGATCGTCTTGAAATATGGGATGAGGGTGCTTGGGATAAGTATAAAAAGGGTACAGAGAAAGATAGTTCAGAAATAGCCGAAGCTTTAGGAGAATTAGGAATTTAAATTTATTAAAAAATTAAATATATTTTAATTTAAAAATTATGATCAAAAAAAGTAAAATTTTTTCATCAATCTTAATTTTATCTTTGATTTTTAGTTTTAGCCTATTTGTAATAGCTAATGTTAATGCTGATAATCAAGATGTTTCAACTACTTCTCCTAGTTTAATAAGTTCGGAAGATACTGCAACAGGCACTATAGAGCTTGATTGTCAGAATTATCCAACACCAGAATTTTGTCCTGGGGGTATTGAGGATATAATTAAAATTGGAACTGACGAAAATGGATGCGGTATTTAT
>JAIOTG010000090.1 GCA_021106995.1 bacterium | reverse complement strand
ATATTTAATAGGGGGTAAAATAGGTAATTATAAAGAAGGGAAGAGAAAGCCAATTAAACATTATTATAGCCCCAAAGATACAAGGGAAATTTTTAAAAAGAAAGGATGGGACAGCGTGGTGGCATTTCAAACTCGTAATGTGCCTCACTTAGGTCACGAATTTTTAGAAAATGAAGGTTTAAAATATGCTGACGGTCTTTTTATTCAGCCTGTAATAGGAAAGAAAAAGCCCTATGATTTTAATGATGATTGCATTATTTCAGCTTACGAATTATTGATAGACAAATTTCATGGTAGTGAAAGAGCTATGCTCGCCACTCTCCCTTTAAAAATGTTTTATGCCGGACCACGGGAAGCTGTTATGCATGCCTTAATAAGAAAGAATTTTGGATGTACTCATTTTATAGTAGGACGTGATCATGCTGGGGTGGGTAATTTTTATAAATCTAATGAAGCTCAAGATATTTTTAATAATTTCAGTACTAGGGAATTAGGTATTAAAATTTTAAAATTAGGGGAAGTTGTTTTTGATTCCAAGAATTTAAGACATTGTTTTGACCATGAGTGCAATGAAGAGTCAAAGATTAGATTTAGTGGAACTAAACTTCGTGATATGATTCAGGACAAAAAGAATCCTCCTGATTATGTTATTCGTCCCGAGATTTTTAAACTCTTAAAGAATCATCCCAATCCTTTGGTTGATTAGAGGTATTGGCAGAAAAGTCTAGATTCTGTTATAATATTTACATGAAAAAATTACGTAAAATTTCAGAAATAATTTTACTGATAGTATTGGTGTCGTTTTTTGTTTTATTTGTTTATTCTTATTGGGAGGCAAGACATAATAATTATATTAAATATCAGGATAAGTGGTATACTCTAGAGGAATTTGATGACCTAATTAGTCAAGGCAGAACAGTAATAGAGGCTAAAAATACACCAGAAGAGGCTTATAAAAATTTTCTTGAAGCAATTAGGGGAGATGATATAGATAGAGCGCTTGATTATATAAGTGAAGACAAAAGAATAGAATATTATAAAGTTTTAAGTAGTAGATTGGAATATTACAAATCTGTTCCTGAGGTAGAAAATATACACCAGAATTTAAAGATGACTTATGAAAATTCCATTAGTTATTATTACCAAACCAGTGATGGAGAATATGTGAAGACTGTAAGCTTTAAAAAAGGCTTAGATGGATATTGGAGAATTGATTATATATAATTATCTTCCAGTCTTACTAAGGACAGTGGCAATGGTTTTTAAAACAATAGATAGATCTAAATAGATAGATCTGTTTTTTATATAAAAGAGATCATATTGTAATTTTTTTAAAGAATCTTTAGTGGTAGGTGAGTGATATTCTCCTGATATTTGGTCCCATCCAGTTATTCCTGGTTTAACTAACATTCTTTCGTTGTAAAAAGGTATTTCTATTTCTAGTTTTTCTACAAACTCTGGTCTTTCCGGTCTAGGTCCGACAAAACTCATTTCTCCCTTTATTATATTTATAAGTTGAGGTAATTCGTCTAGTCTGGTTTTTCTTAAAAAAGCACCAACGCGAGTTATGCGTTTGTCTTTTTTTTTGGTTAAAGAAAGATCATTGCCGTCAATTTTCATGGTACGAAATTTTATTATAGTAAAGTTTTTATTGTTTAGTCCTGTCCTGCTTTGAGTGAAAAAAACTCCGCCTTTACTATCAATTTTTATAAAAACTATAATTATAAGCCAAACTGGTAGGCTTATAATTAAAAAAATTAAACTTAATAATAAATCGTAAAGTTTTTTAAATTTATCAAACCAATTTTTTCCTCCTTCGTTTAAATTCTCTAAAAACCACATTTGGTTTATAGTATCTATCGGTATTTTTCAGGTTAGGTTTTCATAAAATTGACTCAAAGTAAAAAAGTTAATTTTTAAGTGAAGACAAGAAAAAAGAGAGGCGCGTATTTTTTGTGAAGTATGTATATCTGTCGGAAGAATAATTGTATTTATCCTTTTTTCTTTTATTAAATTTGCCAAATTATTCATTTCTTTAAATATCGGAATATTTTCTGCGTGACTATTGTTTTCCTCCTCTGTATCTATAATAAAGCTGATGTTATAACCTAAGTAAGATTTTATTTTTACTTCTTTAACTAAATTCACAACCTGCTCATTTAGGCCCATTATAGCAGTATTATTTTGAGGCAAGTAAGATTTGAGCGTCCAATAGAAAAATTTTCTCCAAACAGAAAAAACAAGGAGATAAATAATTGAGAATATCAGCAAATTAGTTTTTGGAGATATACTTGATTTTTCTATTAAATAAAAGAAAACTACTGAAATCAATCCTGATATTAAAAAGCAATTTATAGTTTTTCTTAGAAGTTTTTTATTTTTTAAAAAACTAAGATCATAAAAACCAGAAACGTAGAATACTATAAACCAAATTAAAACAAGGAAGGTGAAGGGGACTAGGTGATTAGTCCATGTTTTTTCATTTGGCATTTCTAAATAGCGTAGCCAAAGGGCAAAATAAAGGGCAAAATAAAAAAAGGCAACATCCCCAAGCAATAATATTATTTTTTTAAATCTATTTTTCATGTATTTTTTTTTATTCTTATTAATTGAAATTTAGCAAAAATAATATAAAAAATCAATAAAATTTGTTTAACTTGACCGATTGGTTAAAAAAAATTAAAATTCAATTAGTTTATTGGAAAGATAAGTCAACATATACTTTTTTAAATGCTATAATTAAATTATGGAGAAACAAGGTGATAAAAAGATAATAAAATGGCCATTGGTTGGAAATTCAAAGATTCCTGAGCTTCTTTCTAGTAATATAAATAACAAAAAAGTAGCAGGTTCTTATATTTTTTTAGGACCTAAAAATTTAGGAAAGACATCTTTGGCTAAATTTTTTGCCCAAACTCTTCTCTGTGCTTCTCCGCAGAAAGATAAGTCATTATTGGTGCCTTGTTATGATTGTTCATCTTGCAGGCAGATGTCAAAGTCTTCAGATAGTGAAGCGCTCAACCCGGATGATTTATCTTCGGTTCACGGTGATTTTCATTTAATACGTAAAGAGGAGGGTAAGAAAAATATTTCTATTGAACAAATAAGGGATTTTATTAAAACGATGAGTTTAAGCTCTTTTTTAAATTCTTATAAAATAGGTATTATTAAAAATGCTGAAACTCTAAATGTTCAATCCAGTAATGCTTTACTTAAAACCTTGGAAGAACCCAGAAAAGATGTAGTTATTATTTTAGTGGTTTCTAATATTGAAAATATTCCTTTAACTATTGTTTCACGAAGTCAGGTAATTAATTTTAGTCCAGTTCCTAGCGATATAATTTATAGTTATTTAATTGAAAATTATAACATTAAAAGAAGTCAGGCTAAAAACATAGCTCGTTTAAGTTTAGGGCGACCGGCTTTGGCTAAGAAATTTTTAGAAGAGAGTGATTTTTATCAGGATTATATTGATCAAGCCGAAATGTTCTTGGATATTTTAAAGACTGATATAAACAATAAATTTAGCAAGGTGGGAAATTTATTAAGGCCATCTTCGGGTCAAGAAAATGCCGAGGATGCTTTGCGCTCAATAAGCATTTGGAGAGGGTTGATAAGAGATTTTATGTTGCTGATATGCGGTCATAATGATTTAATTCAATTTGAGGTTATTAAAGAAAAAGTAGAGCTTGGTTCAAAGAATTTTGATTTTGTAGAAGTTTTGAAAGTGATAAATCTTTTAGAAATAAGCGAGAATCAGATAAAGAGCAATGTCAATCCCAGATTAGTTTTGGAAAACACTTTGGTTAACATTTAATTAATAATTAAGATATTAGTATGATTATTAAAAAATCAATAAAGATTTTATCAATAATTTTTGTTATGTTTTTAATGACGGCTTGTTCTGTTTCGTTTGGAGGAAACACTAATAACGAAAATGACGGTGGAGTTTTTTTAAGCCTTAATAACGGAGACACCTGGAAGCAGCGTGTTTTAGTTCCTTCAGTGAGCGGAAATCCTGAGAGTATCGCACGTATAGCGGTTAAAAGATTAGCCATAGACCCTAATGATAATAGGGCAATATATCTTGGCTCAAGTGGGAATGGTCTTTATTACTCTTATAATGTGGACAAAGGTTGGACTTTCGCAGAGGGCTTGCCAAAAGGGACGGTAAACGCTGTAACTGTTGATCCTAATTTAAAGTGTATAATTTATACTTCTATTGGTAATGATGTTTATAAATCCACCGATTGTAACAGAACTTGGGCACCTATTTATCATGATGATGAGGGTGATGTTACTATAGGTTCTATCACGATAGACCACTATAATACTCAAATAGTTTATATTGGTAACTCCAGGGGTGATATTATAAAAAGTAAGGACGGTGGTAGTAGTTGGAGAGTTGTTCATAGACTTGAATCGGCTATTTTAAATATAAAACTTTCACCTTTTGATAGTAGAGCAATATATGTATCCACCCTGAAGGATGGAGTTTCTCAAAGCGTAGACGGTGGTATGAGTTGGGTTGATTTTAAGGAAAGATTAAATGAGTTTAAAAACAGTGATAAAGTTAGGGATTTAGCTCTTTGTAATGATAAAGACGGTTTTGTTTATGTTGCTACAAGTTATGGATTATTAAAATCAGAGGATAGGGGAGAGACTTGGGCTCAGATAAATCTTATTACACCTGAAAAAGAGACCACAATAAATGCCATGGTGATTAATCCTAAAAAATGTGAGGAAATTTATTATGTTACTGAAAATACTTTTTATCGTTCTTTTGATGGAGGAGAGAATTGGGCCACAATTGAGCTTCCCACTGATCGCCCGGGCACTTCTTTGTTGGTTGATTTTGAAGAGCCAAATATACTGTATTTAGGGGTGGGGGCTGAGAAAAAAAACAGTAGATATTAATTTTATAATTTAAATTTTATATTATGAATAATTATGTAGAACAAAAACAGGGTGAGTTTCTTAAGGCTATTGAATATTTTAAAAAAGAGATTGCTAATATAAGAACTGGTCGAGCTAATTCCAACATCTTAGAGGGAATTAATATAGAGGTCTATGGAACCCGTATGCCTATTAATGGAGTTGCCAACATTAACATAGAGGGATCTAAAAATATAACAATAGTGCCTTGGGACAAGAGCGTTATAAAAGATCTTGAGAAAGCTATTGTGGAAGCTGATTTGGGATTGGGAATAAACAATGAAGGTGACAAAATCAGATTGATCGTTCCTGAGATGACTGAGGAAAAGAGAAGGGACTTAGTTAGGAAATTGAATGAAAAATTAGAGAACGCTCGTATTTCTATAAGACAGATAAGAGACGATGTAAAAAGAGAAATTGAAGAAGCTGAGAAGGATAAAGAAATTACCGAAGATGACCGCTATGGTTTTATAGAAGAGTTGGATGAGGAGGTAGAAAATAAAAATAAGGAACTTAAGGAAATAAAAGATAAAAAAGAAGAGGATTTAATGACTGTATAATTTTTTAGAACATTTTTGCTTTTTAAGTGGGTAGTTGTTATTATAAATATCTACCCACTATTATTTATTTAATTATTTAATTATTTATGTTTACAACTATTATAATTTTTTTAGTAGTATTGTCTTTATTAGTTTTTGTTCATGAATGGGGGCACTTTGTTATGGCTCGCAAATTCGGTGTAAAGGCTGAGGAGTTTGGATTTGGTTTTCCGCCTCGGGTTCTCGGTATTTATAAAAATAAAAATAATAAGTGGAAAATAGTCAGAGGATCTAAGAAAGTTGAAGATGCTCAAGATACTATATATTCTGTAAATTTAATTCCCTTAGGTGGATTCGTGAAAATAAAAGGTGAAGACGGGGATAGCGGTGAAGATGAAGATAGTTTTGTTCATAAGAAAATTTGGAAAAGAGTTTTTATCTTATCAGCCGGGGTAAGTATGAATATAGTTCTGGCTATGGTTTTGCTTTCTATTGGATTAATGCTTGGATTACCTCATGCGGCTGGAGGAGATTTTGGTAGTAAAGCCAAGGTTAGCGATGAAAGTATAACTATTACCTATGTGGCTCCTGAAACTCCAGCTTTAGAGTCTGGTATAAAAATGGGCGATGTACTTTTGTCTATAAATAATCAGAAATTTAATTTAATAGAAGAAGTGGAAGGGTTTACTGAAACAAAAGAAGGGGTAAAATTTAAT
This sequence comes from bacterium, assembly GCA_021106995.1. GTDB lineage: Bacteria > Patescibacteriota > Patescibacteriia > Patescibacteriales > JAGXOH01 > JAIOTG01. Next base: position 5,001 of record JAIOTG010000090.1, on the reverse strand, counting down.
TATGAAATAAAAAGAGGAAAAGAAGTTTTTAATTTAGAAATTACTCCTGAAAATATAGGGGGAGAGGAAAAAAAGATTGGAGTGGGAATAGGTATTTCGGAAACAGTTAAGGTTAGTTATCCTTGGTATTTAGCTATTTGGAAAGGAATAAAACAAACCTTCTTTCTTCTAGGAGCTATAATCATAGCTTTCTTCGGTTTGATTAAAGGACTTGTAATGGGACAAGGTGTGGGGGGTGAAGTCGGAGGCCCTATTAAAATTGCCGAGTTGATCGGTCAGTTTGCTGACCTGGGAATAGCTCAATTGCTTCAGTTCACAGCATTAATTTCAGTTAATTTGGCAGTTATTAATTTTCTTCCTATTCCGGCATTGGATGGGGGTAGGGTGATGTTTTTGATTATTGAAAAAATTAAAGGTTCTCCTGTAAAAAAAGAGATTGAAGCGGTTGCTCATAATATTGCCTTTATATTATTAATAATTTTAATGATAGTAGTTACTTTTAACGAAATTGTTAGTTTGTTATGAATATAATAATGAAATGGCTTATAGCTACTCTAGCTATTTTGATTAGTTCTTATTTGGTTCCTGGTGTTTTGGTAAGCGGAATTTGGACAGCCCTTTGGGTAGCTCTGTTTTTAGGTTTATTTAATGTGAGCTTAAAACCGGTTCTTGTAATATTGACCCTGCCAATTAACATTTTGACTTTTAGACTTTTTATTTTTGTTATAAATACTCTTTTAATTTTATTAATTTCTACTATTATTAAAGGTTTTGAGGTTAATAATTTTTTAAGCGCTTTAACTTTTAGTATTTTTTTATCTCTTATTAGTTATTTATTAAATTATTTAATAAAAACCAATAAGAGTTAATTTTATTTTAATCGGGGATTGGCCTAGATGGTTAAGGTGCTACATCCGGGATGCGGAGATCGTGGGCTCAACTTCTGCATCTCCGATTTTTTTATACCTTTTCTTCTTTAGATATTTTTTTTGTGCTAAAATATAAATATTATAATATTTATGTTATATGCCTAGAAAAAAGAAAGTGGCCATTTGTCATTATAGAGTAGGTAGGACAGATGGTGTTTCTTTGGAAATAAAAAAAAGAAAACAGATTTTAGAAGCCCATGGTTGTGAAGTGAGGCTAATCGCTGGCCCTCGTTCAGAGACAGTTGACTATATTATTGATGAATTAGAATGGGAAGACGGGGCTATTTCTACTATCAAAGAAAATGGTTTTGTTGATTTTGGCAGGAAAGATTTTGATGACATGGAGCTTGCGGATAAGATTTTTAGAATTTCTGATATTATTGAAAGAAAATTGGAGGCTATTTATAAAAAAGAAAAGTTTGATTATTTTTTAGTTCATAATATTTTTTGTTTTGGAGGGCATATTTCAGCAGCCAGGGCATTTGATAATATTATAAAAAAGTATCGAATTTCCACTATTGTTACGCACCATGATTTTTATTGGGAAAGAAAAGAGTTTCGAGTGCCTAGAAATGGTTTTTTAAGAGAATATGTTAGTACTTATCTCCCCCCTAAAAACAAATATTTAAAACATGTCGTTTTAAGTTCAATTGCTCAAGAACAGTTAAAAAAGAGGAAGGGAATTAATCCCGTGGTTCTTCCTGATATATTTGATTTTTCTCAAGAAGTTTGGAGAAAAGATAACTTTAACAAGGGTTTATTGGATAAAATAGGTGTTAAAAAGAATGATTTATTAGTTTTACAGGCCACCAGGATAGTGCCCAGAAAAGGGATAGAAACGGCCATTGACTTTGCTTCTTCTCTTGATAAGAGGATGAAGAATTTAAGAGGTAAAAGACTTTATAATAATAAAAAGATAAATGATAAATCAAATTTAGTATTAGTTTTGGCAGGTTATTTTGAAGATTCTGATAGGGATTATTATTTAAAATTAAGAGAAGTAGCACAAGAGAAAGATATAAAGATAAAGTTTGTAAACGGCAATATAAACGCTAAGAGGTCTTTTAATAATTGTGAAAAAAAGTTTTCTTTGTGGGACGCTTATGTCTATGCTGACCTAGTAACTTTTCCTAGTATTTGGGAGGGCTGGGGAAATCAGTTTATAGAAGCGGTGTTTGCTCGTAAGCCAATCGTACTCTGGGAATACCCGGTTTTTAAAAAAGATATTAAAAAAGAAGGATATAAATTTATATCTTTAGGGGATAAATTGGATAAGCCTAGAGATAATGGGTTGAGCCGTGTTCCTTCGAATAATTTAAGAAAAGCTGTTAAGAAGTCGGAAAAATGGCTTTTAGAGCCTGATTTAAACAAAATATTGGAAAGAAATTTTAATATTGGAAAGAAATTTCATGGGTTTAAAATAGTAGAAGATTTTTTAATAAAAGAATTAGAACTATGATATGTTGGAAATTTTTAAGGATGAAAAAAAGAAAATTATAAAAGTTAAGGTTTTTATCGGTTCTTCTAAGACTAAAATAAGAAAAAAAATTTCTGAAAATAGTTTTGAAATAGATTTAAAGGCAAAGCCAGAACAAGGAAAGGCTAATGAGGAATTGATCAAATTTATTTCTAGGGAATTGGAAATAAATTCTGGACATGTTAAAATAATAAAAGGTTTTAAGGAGAGAAATAAACTTATTAAGATAAATTTTTAGGAAACAATTATGCCCATAACCAAAAGGACTTCTCCTACAGGTAAAAATTATTTTACACATAAGAAAATTAATTCAGTAATTAAATTCTTAACCATATCCGATATTTTGATGTTAACTGGTTTTGGGCTAGTTACTCCTATCTTTGCTATTTTTATAACCAATAATATAGAAGGTGGAACAGTGGAGGTGGCCGGTTTAGCCTCAGCTATATTTTTAATTACCAAAAGTATTTGTTTAATTCCCGTGGCTTCTTTTGTTGACAAAAATAAAGGAGAGCGTGATGATTTTTGGGCGATGATATTCGGATCCTTGGGAATAACTATAATCCCTCTTTTATATATTTTTATTAACAGGCCGATTGAGCTTTACATTGTTCAATTTTTTTATGGTTTTTTCGCAGCTGTTGCATACCCTTCTTGGATGGGTATTTTTACTAGGCATATAGACAAGAAAAAAGAAGGATTAGAATGGGGAGTTTATGAGACTTTAACAAATTTAGGAGCAGCTTTTTCAGCTTCACTTGGAGGTCTTTTGGCTTATCGTTTTGGGTTTATCCCTTTGTTTTTAGTTATTAGTATGTTGTCGTTTGTAGGAACTACTTTTTTAATTGGAGTATATCATGACATGGAACCTGGGCCAGTGCTTTTTAAGAAAAATTGACAAAAATTATATAAAATATAATATAAATAAAACCTAAGCACTGATTAATGCTTTTTTAATTTGCTATGAATAATTTAGATAATAAAATAAAAATACCAAAACACGTAGGTTTGATATTGGATGGAAATCGTCGTTGGGCAAAAGAACGTGGTGTTTCTAATATTAAAGGTCACTACAAAGGAAAGGAAGTGGCCAGCAAGGCTGGCGAGTGGTTTTTTGAGCGTGGTGTAGAAGTTTTATCTATGTATGTTTTTTCTATTGAGAATTGGAATAGAAGTCAAGAAGAAGTTGATTATTTAATGGGACTTTTAAGGAAAATGCTTGATGAAAAGATTAGTAAAGCCTCACGTGATAAATATAAAGTTCTAATAAGCGGTCGAATGGAGAGGTTGCCTGATGATATTATTGAAAAATGTCATGAATTAATGGATAAGACTAAAGATAAAAAGGAAGGGCTTGTTAATTTTTGCCTTAATTATGGAGGACATAGCGAGATAGTTGATGCAATTAAAAAAATAATATCGGAAGGAATAAAGAAAGATGATATTGATGAAGCTTTGCTAGAAAAATATTTATATAATCCAGGGTTGCCTCCATTGGATATAATTATTAGAACTTCAGGAGAGAAGAGGACTTCTGGTTTTCAGCTTTGGCGCTCTGCTTATAGTGAGTTTTTGTTTTTAGATAAATATTGGCCTGATTTTTCTAAGGATGACGCCGATTACATAATTTCAGAGTATAATAAAAGAAAAAGAAGATTTGGAGGAGATTAATTTTTGAAATAAAATTTACAAAAATAAAAACCCCTTATTAAATTATTAAGGGGTTTTTATTATTTATCTTATACTTTCATTACTTTTTCCATTTTTTTTCCCCAGAATTTTTGACTTAGTTTTTTAAATTTTTCAGGATTACCAGTGGTATAAAGCTCTATTTTTCTTTTTTTGCTCATTTTTTTTTCTAGCTCTTTGTGTTTTTTCAGATAAGTGCTTAATTTTTCAGAGATTATTTTAGAAGTGTCTAATATTTTTATTTGTTTACCCATTATTTGAGAAATTTGTTTTTGGAGGAGTGGATAATGTGTGCAGGCCAAGATTAAATTATCAATTTTTTTTTCTTTTAATCCTCTAAGATAATATTTTAATATCATTTTAGTTTCTTTTCTTTTAATCCAGCCTTCTTCTACTAGGGGAACGAGTAGAGGACAGGCTCGGCTGTATATTTCCAAACCAGTATTTATTTTCTTTAATTCTTTGGCGTAGACTCCTGAGTTTATAGTGGCATTTGTTCCTATCACGCCTATTTTTTTATTTTTCAGATTAATATTACTTTTTTCTAAAGATGCTTCTATCATGGGGATTATAACGCCCAAAACCTTCTTGTCGGGGTAGTTTTTAGGGAGCCACTCTCGTTGTATTTTTTTAAGAGCTTTAGTCGAGGCTGTGTTACAGGCAAGGATTATTAGCTCGGCACCTTTTTTAAATAAAAAATCAACTCCCTCTACTGTGTAGTTGTATATCGAGTCTTGAGATCTGTTTCCATAAGGAGCTCGAGCATTGTCTCCTAAATAGATATAGTCGTAATTCCCAAGGTCTTTTTTTAATTGTTTTAATATTGTTAGTCCCCCAAAGCCAGAGTCAAAAATCCCTATCATTTATTTAATATTAAGTTTATACAATCCTTCTTGTTGTCCGATT
>JAIOTG010000117.1 GCA_021106995.1 bacterium | reverse complement strand
TCCATAAAAAAGGATCAAAGCCCCAATATTGAATTAAAGCATAAATTGATACTAAAAAATTAGATCCTATAATAGCATAAATTATTTTTTCTATTTGAAATTTATCTTTTATTGTAGAAATAAGTAAAAAGAAGAAAATAAAAAGACTGAAATAAGAGTACAGGCCCATTTGACGGTTATAAGCTCCCCAAATACTGAAATTTCTACAATCTAAAAACAAAGATGATAAAAAAATACTTAGAGATAAAATAGATAAAAAAATAATTAATTTTTTGTTTAGTAAATTAATTTTCTTATCCAAAATAACTTTTAAAACATAAAAAAATAATAAAAGCAAAACCAGAGAACGAAACAAAACTATTTTAGGGAAGGTGAAAGAATTAAATATTTGCGGAATAAAAAAAATGGGGACAAAAAAAACGATTCCCAATATCAAGGCTAAATTTATATTTTTATAAAAATATTTAACTAAATTCATTTTAAAATTATAATTTTTATAAAATTAATTAGTTGTCTTTTTTCCTATTTTCCAAACAACTTAATTTCATTATATCATAATTTTTTTGTAAAAAAATATTCCCACCTTCAAACAAAGGTGGGAATAAAATATTGAAAAATTTGGGTTTATTGATAAGTGGCTGAATTTCCGTCTACTGCACACACTCCACTAGCATTAGTACTTGTAGCTGCAATACCGGCAGGAGTGGCACAATTAGTTCCCGCGCTTATATCATTAGTCTGACTTCCCACACAATAGGTTATCACGTAGTTTGCTCTATTAGTATCAACGGCATATCCATAATTACCGACACCAGTTTCACAGGCGCCATCAGTGACAGGAGTAGGATTCTGTGGTATTTCTGCCATATAAACTTGAGAAGAAGTTGCTATTTCACCACCACCATTTGTATCTAGGGTAGCTGGATATTCCCCTACACTACTATAATACATCTCTAGAGCGGTTTGAATTTGCTTTACATCTGACAACCTTCTTGAATCTCTAGCTTTCTCTCTAGCACTGCTTAGAGCAACTACTGACATAGTAGCAAGCAAACCAATAATAGCGATTACTACCAAAAGTTCAATTAAAGTAAAACCTTTGGAATTTTTTAGTTCTTTTTTAAATTTTTTTTCCATATTTGACCCCCTTCCCTCAACTTTTATAAATATAAATTTTATAAAGCAGATGAGAAATTATTTATTAATTTATCTTATTATTACTTATCCACAATTATATCATAAAAACATAAAAACAACAAATACTTATCTCCCCTCAATATAGTCAACTTCTCCAACTCCCTGTGTTGTTTCTAATTTAAAATATAAAACAAAAGAATTGCCGTTAGAAATATAACGATATTCAAAACCGCCTCTACCAAAAGGATCAGTTGGCAATCTGTCAATATAAGGCCCTAAATTATCAGTTAAATCTTGGTAGCACTCATTAGTGGCCCCTTTATAATTTCCCAAATTCCAATTTGTCTGAGAATCATTAAAAACACAGCCCTCTTGAGGATACTCGAGATTATCATCATAATAAAGCTGTAAAGACTTCCTAACATTATTAAGCTCTACCAACCTATTAGCATTTCTTGCCTTAACTCTGGCCTGGTTTAAAGACACCATAGAAAAAGAAGCCAACAAGGCAATAATTGAAATAACCACTAAAAGTTCAACTAAAGTAAATCCCTTTTTGTCAATTTTTGAAAACATATTTTTTAAATTATTTTTTAAAATGCAGTAGCGACATTATACATTGGTAAAATAACCGCTGCTACCATAATCCCCACTCCTACGCCCATTACAATAACTATTAACGGTTCAAGTAAGCTCATTAAATTATTAGTAAGGTTACCTAATTCACGATCATAAAAATCACTCACCTTCTCAAGAACTAACATCATTTTTCCAGATCTTTCTCCAACACTAATCATATGAGAAACCATACTGGGTATAATATCATTCCTTAAAAAAACACTTGATATAGTATTTCCAGACTTAACCTCCTCGGCCGCCTCCAATAATACGTCCTGATAAATCTTATTGTCTACAATTTCAGCTACAATTTCCAAACTCTTTGTAATTTGCACTCCTCCGGCTACTAAAGTTTTAATTGAACGGGAAAAACGAACAATATAAATATATTGAAATAACTTCCCAAAAACAGGAAGTTTTAACTTAATATAATCCAAATATCCCCTTGTTGAATCATTTTTAGCTAAAAACTTAAAACCGACAAACAATCCAATCGCCAACACCAATAATGACCACCAATAATAAGTTAAAAAATCAGATATCCCCACAACTACCCTAGTAGCAAAAGGAAGATCAGCGCTTGTAGCTTTCAAAATACTAGTTATTTGAGGAATAACTACAACCATCATTAAGACACCAACAACTAAAAGTCCCAAAAAAACCACAACCGGATATATCATGGCTCCCTTAACCTTGCTAATCATATCATAATTACGTTCCATCTCGTCAGCTAAATAATTCAAAACTTCGTCCAGTTTTCCAGAAGTCTCCCCCGACTTTATAACACTAACATAAAACTGAGGAAAAATTTTCGAACGCTTAGCTAAAGCTTCTGAAAGACGCAAACCACCATCCACTTCTTGAGCTACTTCAGAAATTACCATCTTCAAAGTTATGTTTTTAGTTTGTTCTCCAGCGACTTTCAAGGATTGAACTAATGGTAAACTAGCTGTAATCATAACTGAAAATTGTCTGAAAAAAATAACCAAATCTTTTATTTTGACTGGATTTAACAAAGATAAAAACTTCAACTCTAAACTTTCAGTTTTATTTACCACTGATATATTGGTCAAACCTCTTCTCTGTAAGCTCTCTATAGCAGCTCTATCATTAAAAGCACTAACCATATCCTGAACTTTCTTTCCTTTTCTATTTTTTGCTTTATATCTAAATATTGGCATAAAATTATAAT
>JAIOTG010000121.1 GCA_021106995.1 bacterium | reverse complement strand
TAGGGGGTAATTTTTTTGATAAATATTACAATGGTTTTTGGTCCGGAACTTCTATGTCTGCACCTATGGTTAGTGGGGCATAGGCTTTAATTGAGGCCGCTAATCCCGAAATTGACAGCGCTAAAGGTAGAGAGATATTACTTGAAAATACTGACAATATAGATAAATTAAACCCTGATTATATAGGTAGCATAGGGGTGGGTAGATTAAATATTGAAAAAAGCGTTAACAAGGCTTTAGAGTTATTAAATTCTAAAGAGTTAAGATTATTAATCTCTCCTTATTCTAAAGGAGAAGAAAATATAAAGATTTTTAATTATGGCGGAGGTCTAGATAGTGAATTTTCGGTTTATAATAATTTTAAAGGAGGGATTAATGTAATAGGTGGTGATATTAGTGGAGATGGAAAAGACGAAATAATAACTGGAGCTGGTCCTGGCGGAGGTCCACATGTTCGAATTTTTAATGAAAGAGGAGATTTGTTAGGTCAATTTTTTGCTTTTGATTCTAAGTTTAGGGGCGGAGTAAATGTGGCTAGTGGTGATATTGACGGAGATGGAAAAGACGAAATAATAACTGGAGCTGGTCCTGGCGGAGGTCCACATGTTCGTGTATTTGATAAAGATTTTAGTGTTTTAGTGCAATTTTTTGCTTTTGATGCTAATTTTAAAGGAGGAGTTAATGTTTCATCTGCTAATATAGATGGGAGTATTACTCGTAATAAAGACGAAATTGTGGTATCGCCTCAATCTCAGGGTGGTCCTCAAATAAGAATTTTTAACAATTATTCCCAAGTTTTAGGACAATTCTTTGCTTATAATGCTGATTTTAGAGGTGGGGTAAATATAGGTGCTGCCGATATTAACAAGGATGGTTGGGCAGAAATAGTAACAGGGGCCGGTGTTGGCGGAGGCCCTCATGTTCGCGCTTTTAATATGGAAGGAGAACTTGTAAACTCTTTCTATGCTTATGACCGAAGTTTTTCAGGCGGAATAAATGTTGGAATTTTGAAGATAAAATAATTTTTAACAATTAAATTTTTATTTATGAGCAACAAAGTAATATTTGATAAAAAAAATATTTTGATTATAGGCGGAGCTGGTTTTATCGGTTCTCATCTTTGTGACGAGTTAATTAAAGATAATAAAGTGATTTGTTTGGACAACTTTTCTACAGGAGCAGAGGCTAACATTGATCATTTGCTCGCTAATCCCGATTTTGTTTTTATAAAACATGATGTTTCCGAGCAGATTGATTTAGAAAATTTAAAAGAGTTGCAAAGATTTAAAATTCAATTTCAAGGAATTCAAGAAATATATTATCTCGCTTGCCCCACTTCTCCAAAAAAGTTTGAAGAAAATAAGATAGCTAATTTATTAGCCAATTCTTTGGGTTTAAAAAATGCTCTTGACATAGTTATGCGAAATGAATCAAAGTTTATTTATTTTTCTTCTTCAGTGGTTTATGGAGGCAGGGAAGAGACGGGTGAGAAAAAAGTGGCAGAGGATTACATTGGAAAAACAGATTTTTTATCTGAAAGAAGTTCCTATGACGAGGGAAAAAGGTTTGGTGAAACTATGGTAAAAAATTACAAAGATGTTTATGGTTTAGATGTTAAAATTATAAGGCCTTTTAGGATTTTTGGTCCTCGTATGAAACTGAATGATAATCAAATGATCCCTGATTTTATTGATAATGCTTTGGACAATAAAGATTTAGCGGTTTATGGTGATGAAAATTTTTCTTCTAGTTTTTGTTATGTTAGCGATTTAATTGATGCTACTTTAAAAATGATGGAGACTGAAGTGAGCGGACCTATAAATATTGGGTCAGACCTCCTAATTTCTCTTAAAAGAGTCGCTCAAAAGATAATAGACATAGTTGAGTCAAATTCAAATATTGTATATAAAGAAGAAAAAACTTTTATGACTCAATTGGCGTTACCAGACATTTCAAAAGCTAGTAATGAATTAGGATGGATGCCAGTGGTTACTTTTGATAAAGGCATTGAGAGAACAATAGATGACTTAAGGGCCAAGAAGGGCTTAAAGACAGTTATATAAATTAATTAAATAATAAAATGAAATTTAGTTTATCTAAAAAAAATAAAGATAATCGTAAAGAAGATGAAAAAAAAGAAGGTTCTGAGTGGGCAAAAAAAATAAATGATTATTTTTTAAAATTTTCAAGAGTTTCTTTGAAAGAAAAATTATTTTTTATTCAGTATTTTGGAATCATGTTTAGAACGGGAATTTCATTGTCTGTTATTTTAAGAACCTTGTCCAAGCAAACTACTAATAAATATTTTGCTAAAGTAGTTAGTGAAATTTCTGTTGAGGTAGAAAAAGGGAAAAGTTTAGCTGAAAGTTTTAGGCCTCACAAGAAAATTTTTGGTGATCTTTTTATAAATATGATAGAGGCCGGAGAAGTTTCTGGTAATCTTGAAAAGGTTTTAGAACAGCTTTATATTCAAATTAAAAAACAACATGAATTAGTTTCTAAAGTTAAAGGAGCCTTAACTTATCCAGTTGTTTTGTTGATGGCCATGATTTTAATTGGTGTTTTTATGATGTTAAAGGTAGTGCCACAGATGTTGGGAGTTTTTGATAGTTTTGGAACAGCCTTACCACTACCTACTAGAATATTAATTGGTATTAGTGATTTTATGGTAAATAATATAATGTTCTTAGCTGTTGTTGTTGTATTTGTGGTTTTATTATTTATTAAAATTTTAAAAACTTATAAGGGTAAATATATCTTTCAATCTATACTTTTGAAGCTCCCAATTATATCTTCTATTATTAAAAAAATAAATTTAGCCAATTTTGCTAGAACTTCCAGTAGTTTAATGAAGACCGATATATTGATTGTTAGATCTTTTAAAATAACAGCTAGTGTTTTAGGAAATTTGCCTTACAGGAAGTCAATAGAAGAAGTGGGTGATAAGATAGAGACAGGTGGAAAAATTAATGAGATTTTAGCGACTTATCCTAAGTTGTTTCCTCCAGTAGTTCAACAGATAGTGGCTATAGGAGAGGAAACTGGAGAGCTTTCTAATATACTAATGGAATTGGCCGATTTTTATGAAAAAGAAGTGGACAGCATTATGAGTAATCTTCCCTCCATAATTGAACCTGTTTTGATTTTGCTTTTAGGTGTTGGCGTAGGTGGTATGGCAGTGGCTATTATTATGCCCATGTATTCTATGACATCAACTATATAAAATATGTTAAAAAATAAAAAAGGTTTTATTTTGTTAAACACTTTAGTAGCAATAGTTTTCTTTATTGTGGTTGTAGCTATTTCAATGCCCTACATAAGAAATTATCGTATTAATTCTGAATTAAGTGCTGAGGCTAGGTATATAGTGGGTGAATTAAGATATACGGGGCAAAGAACGGTTACCGAACAGGTAGTATATGGCATGGTATTTGATGAGGCTGATAATAGTTATCAAGTAATAAAGGTTGATGGATCTACAAGTACAGTAAAAACTTTATTTTTGGGAAATAATGTAAATTTAAAACAAGTTAATGGTTTACCCGGAAATCGGGTGAAGTTTAATTTTTACGGAGGGGTAAGTGATTCAGGGGAAATTATTTTGGAAAGTGTCTTGGGAAGAGAAATAATAATTGAAATAAAACCTTCAGGCTATGTTAAAATTCAATAAAAAATTCAAAAGAGAATTAAAGGGATTTTCTTTAATAGAAGTTGTTGTAGCCATGAGCATATTAATGGTGGCCTTTATTGGTTTAGTCCAGTCTTTTCCTCTTGGCAACTCCATTAATGATTCCTCTCAAAAAAAGACTACAGCTTCTTATTTGGCTCAGGAAAAAATAGAGAGTTTATATAGTAGTGGTTATGATAATATCGCAACTGGGACCATTGAGATTAAACATAGGCTTTCAAGCGATAAAAATGATTTTTTTTACAAATATCAAAGGGAAACCGAGGTTTATTATATGGATGAAAATTTAAATGCCAGTTCTTCTGATACAGGATTAAAAAGAATAACTACCAGGGTTTATTACCTAAACACTTTGACTAAAGGAGAAGAAAATATAATCATGAACACTTTAATTAGTAAACATTAATTTTTATCTATTAATTATATCTTATGATTAAATATTTTAAATTATCAAATATAGTTTTAATTTTTTTGTTTTGCGCGATTGTTTATTTTGGCTATTTCAGTTTTTTTAAAAAAGATTCAGAAATAAATATAGGTAATATTTTTACTAATAAACAAACAGACAACGATATTGGCCAAGTTAATGATAAACCTGAAAGTAAGAATAATAATTTAGACAAAGAAATTGAAAATAAAACTGCTTCATCTAATAGTGTTGATGAAAAAGAAGTGATTACTCCAATTCCTAAAATTAAACAAATGGAAATTCCAGAAAGAATATTAGAAGAGGATAGAAAAGAAGAGCCAAGTAATGGTTTTTATGAAAATCCTACCTACAGTTATCAAGCTAAATTTCCTAAAGATTGGCCATTACGTATTAGGAGTAAGGAAAATGTTTCTTTTGGATATGTGATACCAAAAGATGGCTTGGGGGCTGTTACTATAGAGGTTAGTCAGGATGCTGGAAATGAGATAGAAGAGGCTAAAAAAGAAGCTAAAAAATATCCCGGGATGATAGAGTTTAAAGAGGAGACGATTTTTATAGATGGTTTTCAAGGAACTAAATATACTTTAATTGAAAATATGTCAGGAGAGAAAGATTTTTATATTTTAATTGAAAAAAATAAATATAGTTATTTAATAAAGTATCCCGGTGAATCAGACGATTTAGATTCAAAAAGATTTTTGGGAGAAGTTAATTATATTTTAGATAATTTTAAGTTTAATGATTAAAAAAGAATTAAAATTAAATAGAGGCTTTACTTTACTTGAGATAGTAGTTGCTGTTTCGATATTTGTTTTAATAATAATGATTTCTGGCTCGCTTTACACTATTTCTCAGAGAAGTTATACGTCATCAGAAAATAAAATGGAGTTAGTTCAAAATGGACGAGTGGCGTTTGATCGGTTAAGCAGAGAGCTTAGACAATCAGTTGAGATAGCAACTCCTTTAGCAAGCTCTAGTAGTGAAACTGAAACTGAAATATTATTTCAGGATGGGCATGATTCTAATGAGATTACTTACGTTTATTATTATTTAAGTGGTAGTAATTTGAGACGGGCTAAAATAGCTTATTATTTTAACGAAGAACCAGATATTTATGTTAGGTATAATAGTAGAAATGAAGACAGTGATCTCCCAGAGAATGTTGTTTTAGAAGACAGGGTAGTGGGTGAATATTTTAAGAATATAGAATTTTGGGGTGAATACGGGCTTGTTTACGCCTCTACCACTCTGGCTAATAGAGATGAAGAATTTAAAATTAAGACTAATATTTTTAGTCGAAATTAATTTATTATGAAAATTTATTTAGATAAAAAAGGATCTAGTTTAATCGTAGTTATCTTGTTGATGGGCTTGCTTTTGTCACTTTCTCTTTATTATTTAACTTTTTCTTCAACTGAGAAGAAGGTCTCTGACAGTCAATTTAAAGGTTTGGAAACTTATCATTTAGCCGAGGCTGGAATTGAAGAGATGATTTGGAGACTAAAAAACAACGAGATATATAAAAATAATTTTGAAACTGATCCTAATTGGAGCGTGGGGTTTTCTCAAAATGAACCTTTTGGTTCTGGTAACGGATCTTACGAAGTTTTTTTAGAAAATACCGGGCTGGCTCAGGGAGATATTGTTTCTACGGGGACTGTTTCAACTATATCAGGGAGTGTTAGTCAGAGAGTTGTTAAGACAAGCGTTTACAAAGCCATAGCTTCTAGTAGTGATGTAAGCGGAATAGGGATTTTAACAGGCAATGATATAAGTATTTTTTTGAGCGATGTTAATGTTTCTACCAGTAGTGTTCATTCTAACCATGATATAGATGTAAGCGGATGGGGGACAGATTTTAATATCGAACATGATTTGAGGGCGGTAAATGATTATAATAAGTCTTTTTTTGCTGACGTAAATGTTGGCGGGGATATCCTGCACGGTGGTTCTCCTTCTCCTCCTGAAGAGGTCGAAATGCCATCTGTTTCCTTTGATGATCCAGGGGATCCTAATTCTTATAAGGCCAGAGCCGACATTATTTACAGCGAAGATGATTTCGAGGATTTAATTGATAATGCCGATGGGGGTTCTTTAATATTAGACAGTGATATAACTTATATTGAAGGAGATGCCATCTTTGACGAGAATGTGGATGTAACTATTAACGGTCTTTTAGTGGCTGACGGTGATATAATTTTAGGGGAGGCTTGTTGGTTTATTTTTTGTTGTAGTGATTACACTGATTTAACCATTAATCATGAGCCAGGCGAACCATCTGGGTTGGTCGCTAACGGTGATATCAAATTTGATTTTTGTGTTAAATCAGGTGATATTAACGGAATACTTTATGCCACTAAAGATTTTTCTTTTTCTGATTTTTCTGATGACGTTGTTGTTAACGGTGGTATTTTTGCTAGAGAATTCAGAGTTTTTAGTGTTTGGCAGGATTTAAATATAAATTATAGTGAAATAAACGTTAATGATAGTTTGGAAAATACTGAATTTTCTCCTGTTGTTTCAGTTGAGCATTGGGAGGAAGAGTATTAATCTGATATAATTTAAGTTAAATTAAATATAAACTTTATGCTATTTAGTGGCGACAATAAAAGTTATCCTCTTGGAATTGATATATCTGATTATTCTATAAAAATGGTAGAATTAGAAAAAAGTGGGAGTGATATAAGAATTCAATGCATGAATAAAATAAGCTTACCTTCTGGGGTTATTGAAGAAGGGGAGATAAAAGATGAAAAAAGAGCGGTTGACTTTCTTCATAGCTTAATTGAAAAACCTTTTTTTGGAAAAGTTAATTCTGACAGGGTTGTTGCTTGTTTACCCGAAAGTAGATCTTTCGTAAAACTGATTGAAATAAGCTCCGGTTTTGGTAATTTATCAGAAGCCATAGAGGCAGAAATAGAAAAGCATATACCTTTTTCTTCTCAGGAAATATATATAGACTGGCAGGAGATTGAGAAAAAAAACAACAAACATTTAATATTAGTGGGGGTAGCCCCTAAAAAGATAGTTGATCAATATTATAATCTTTTTACTAAGGCTAATTTGTCAGTAGAAGCCCTTGAAATAGAACCCCTGGCTATCGTTAGAAGTGTGTTGGAAGAGGAGGACCCAAATTATAAAACTAGTTTAGGTAAAAATTATATTGTTGTAGATTTAGGATATGCTCACACTAATGTATTTGTATATTCAAAAAATACTATTCTTTTTACTTTTAGCGTTCCTGTTTCAGGAAAAAAAATTACCAGGACAATTGCTGAAAAGTTAGATATAAAAGAATTGGAAGCAGATAAAATGAAAAAGAAATTAACCGAGAAAAGCAAATACTATAAAGAAGTTAAAAATATATTAGATGATTATTACAAGCAGTTAGATCAAAAATTAGGTCGAGTTTTGGAGTTTTATTATGAGAATTTTTCTGACAGGGGTAGAATAGAAGGTCTTGTTTTGTTAGGAGGAGGAGCTCATCTGAAAAATTTAAAAAACTCCATAACCTCTCTTCCTCCTTCAGTTGACATTGTAAAAGGAAATCCTTTGCTTCATATAAGTTTAACCGAAAAAAGCGAAGCTTTACTTAAAAAAAATGATAAATTAATTTATTCCACTGCCGTTGGACTGGCCTTGTCTGGAATTTTTAAAAAAGAATTATAATATGATTTATCTAAATTTACTTCCATATAAATTTAAAAAAGAATTAAAACTAAGATATACCTATAATATTCTGGGGCGTATTTGTGCTAGTCTCATTTTGACCTTGGTTTTTATTTCAGGTTTGTTTTTTTCATCCAGTAAGGTTTTGTCTAATTTCTATAATGTTATTGACAGTACTAATTTTTTAATGGGAGCTGATGTGGAAGAGCCAATCAAAGTTTCTAATATAAATACTAAAATAAATGAAATATCTAAAATCAATAAGAAAAGGACGGACTGGGTTAATGTGATGGCTAGCTCAAGTTTAATATTTAAAGATTTTTCATGTATTAATAATCTGGAGATAGATAATAATTTAAAGAAAATAAAATTAAAAGGAGTGGCCCATAGTAGAGATTCCTTGATTGAATTAAAAGAAGATTTAGATAAATCTAAATATTTTTTTGATATAAATTTACCCATAACGAATATTTTTCAAAAAGAGTATATAAGTTTTGATTTAGAGGCCAATTTGAATATAAAGTAGTTATTATGGATTTTAAATACACTCAAAAATTTAAATTAAATATAAAAAACAAGATAATTATTCTTTTATTTTCTACTATTCTTGTTTGTTTTTTGCTATTTTTTTTCATTATTATGCCTGGAATTAATGAAATAAAGAAAACTAGAAATGATATCAGAGATATAAGATTAAAAATTGAAGAAAAATATTTATCAGGTATTAATGCTAAAATATTATCAAAACAAGCCCCTGAAATTAATAAGAAAATAAGTGTTATCGAAAGTTTTTTAATTAATCCTGATGAACAGATTGAATTTATATCTTCCCTGGAAAGCGTGGCTGAAAACAATAATATAAGTCAGACTCCTAGAATCGAGTATGATCTAGCAAAGAAAAAAAATATTTATAAAGAAGTCCCTATTAAAATTTCTACAGAGGGCAGGTTTGAAGATCAATTAAAATATTTAAACGATTTAACAAATTTAGAAAAAACGATAGACATTGAGTCTTTAGATGTTAGGGTTATTTCAAAACCTAGAAATATTTTAGGATTGGGCTCTGATGGAGATGTCTATGTCTCCTTTTTTATAACAGCTAAAACTTTTTGGACTAATTAATTTTATATGTTTGAAATAAATAAATACAAACACTGGATTTACTTAATACTATTTTTTTTAGTTTCATCTTTGTTATTATATTCTTTTTGGTTTTTGTACCAAAATTTTTATCTCCCTATTGGTTGGGCTGACAACACTGATTTATATAAAGCTGGGAGTACTAAAAGGGTTAATATAGATGAGCTAGATAACTTATTTAACAAAATAGAGTCTGAAAAAGAACAAGACAATGAGAATAGGGAAATATTTTCTTGCCTTGATGGTGATTGTAAATCCTTTAAGAGGTTTAAGGTAAGCACCACATTAGTTTGTAATCCTTCTATGGGAGTTGGTTTTGGGGCTGATTGTATTTGGACTAGTTCGGAAATACACTTAGATCATGACGGCGATCCTAATAAAAATTTTATGGTTTATGAATCCAATGAAGCAGTGGAACCGACTTCTTTAAGTATGAAATGGCCCAGTATAGTAAGATGCGACGCTTATCAGGTTTATGTTAGCGGTGACGGAGAAAATTGGTTTAGTTTAGGTAATGTTCCTTCACCCAGTGCTTGTCCACAGGAGAATAAAACCGTTTTAGGGGAATATGATGTTAGTAATGTTGACTTTAAAGTTAAATATATAAAGATAGCTAAACTTTATGATAATGAGGGCGATGACAGCTTGGATACCCCGGCAGAAGTTACTTTAACCGGTTTTGTTGAGAGGGAAGTTGAAAATTCAGCTGTTAAATTTTGTATACCTTAGTTTTTATAAAATAAATTGAGTATTTTATCAAAGTAATTTTTTGAGTTAGAGTTTTTTATCATTTCTTTATTAATTTTTACTCCCTTCTTTAAGCTTTCATAGTTATAGAAAGCTTTTTTTATTTTATTGTACAAATCAAGGGAGTCGGCCGGTTTAAATAATTGTCCCTTTTGATTTGTTATTATTTCAGGAATTCCTCCGATATTTGAGGCTAATATCGGAATTTCAAAATTAATTGCCTCGTAAATTATAGTTGGCGAGTTTTCGTAGCATATCGAGGGTACTATAATAATGTTTGTTTTTTTTAATTCTTTTTCAAGTTCGTTTTTATTAAGCCACCCTAAGAATTTAATATTATTTTCACCCTGGTATAGTTGTTTATATTTTTCCAGCCCTGTTCCTTTCCCGACTATATTTAATTTTATCTTATCTTTTAAATCTTTGTTTAAGTTTATTTTTTTAAATGCTTCTAATAGAAAAACAACCCCTTTGTGATATTCTATTTGTCCTGCGAAAAGTAAATTAAATTTTTGATTGTCTACTTTATTTTTTGTTTTAAAATTGTTAAAATTAATTGGATTTAGTATTATTTTTTTATTTGAATTATCAAAAAATCCTAATTTTGTATGAATTTTTAATAACCATCTGGAAGGGGAGATAACAACTTCGGGTGATTTTATAATTTTTTTATTAAAATTATAAAAAACTTTTGATAAAAAACTTTTTATTTTTTTTTCTTCGCCAAAAATTATCAAACCACTAGGATGGATTAGTTGAATATCATGAAGTATGTGAAAGTGTCTTTTTTTCGATTTTCTTATTGCAATAAAAGCTATTTTCCCTAGACCTGTTAAATTATGTGTAATTATCAAATCAGGCTTTTCTTTTTTTATAATACGCTTTATTGTTCTGTATTTTTTAAAGTTGAGAAACTCTAAAAAGTGCCAGAGCAATCTTAAAGATTTTGGTATTTTATTTAAATAATAATAAAAAGATCTAATATAATAAATATTCTTGTCTTTTGGATTTTTTTTAAAATAAGGCAGAGTTGTTATTATTGATGTTTTATGATTATCTTTTGTAAAATTATTATACATTTCTTTAACGACCTTTTCAGCCCCTCCTTTTTGGTAGCGCCCATATAGATTATTTATTAAAATTATTTTCATTTTTTTAAAAGATTAAATTTAATTTCTTTGACATTTTGTTAAGAGAGTATTCTATTTCTATTTTCTTTCTTGCTTTCTCTCCCATAATTTTTCTTAACTCACAATTTTTAGCAAGATAGTCTAGTTTTTCTTTCAGGTCTCTAGGGTTATTTGGCTTTATTTTTAGACCTTCTTTTTGATCTTCAAAAACGGATCTAACTCCGGCTAAGTCAGAGGCAACAACTCCAAGTCCACTCGCCATAGCTTCTAATAATACTATTCCCAGTGCTTCACTTTTATCAATGGATGGTAATATTAATATATCATTTTCTCGATAGATTTTTGGAAGCTCTGAGTTTTCGACCGGATCAAGAAATAATATTTTATCTTGAAGCCCTTTTAACTTTGTTAGGTTTTTAAAATATTCTTTTTTATTTCCCTCGCCAACTACACTTAGTTCAATTTTTTCTTTACTTAGCTCGATGGCTTTTATTAAGACACTAAGGCCTTTGAAGTAGTGAGCATCATCAAGGCCTCCTACAAAAATAATTTTCATTATACCTTCTTTTATATATTTTTTTTGAGGGTAAAACTTTTTAATATCAATTCCGTAGGGGATTTTTATAAATTTATTTTTATCTTTTTTATAGATTTTTGATATTTGGCTATTTTTAATATAATCAAGACTAAAACAAGTTATTTTATCTGCTTTTTTTAGTAAAGATTTTCTTATTATTTCAGAAGGAAAACTGGTCAATTTCATCCAAAGATTTTTTTTATAAACATCCATATGGTAGTGGATTATTAGTTTTTTGTTTTTCCCGAAAAGTATTTTATACAGCCATATAATGAGATCAGTCCCAAAAAATGGATAATGAAGTATTATGCAATCATACTTTTTTAACAAATAAAAAAACTGCGGCAATATAGCCGCATTTCCATATTTGATTAAGGGTTTTAGACGAACAACATCATCTTCTTTATTTTTTTGTTTTTTATATTGAGGAGTAAAAGTTTTTATCTTATGTTTTTTTTCTAAGAGTTCTTTAAATTTTTTAGCTGAATTGCCTATACCCCCCTGGTAAGGGGGGTAAGCACAAACTATTTGAGCTATTTTCATAAATCTTCTTTATTAAAAAGATATTTTTGCCACAATCCCATAACTATAAAAGCTATTAGGGATTGGATTAAATCTATTTTATCTATTTTGCCAAGCATAAACAGGGGAACTACTAATATGGCCATTGGGATTAAGAAGACCGTAAAATCAGATATTAATTTATCATAATAAGTGAGTTCGAGAGTTATTTTTAAATTACATTCCCTCTCTCTCTTTTTTAATTCCATTTTTCTGAAGCTATTTAAAATCATCATTAATAAAGCAAAAATAGCTATAGGGGCTAGCGATTTCATAAAATTTCCAAAATTATCAAAGTTGTCTCCAGTTATAAAATATATTATTGAAGTTGAAATTATAGCAACGCCAAAAATAACATTTATAAATTCAATAATCATATCCTTGGCTTTCATATATATTTTTTTAATTGTTATTTTTTAAAGAAATTTTTCTAATAATTTCAGTTATTTCTCTACTTTGTTTTTCTTGCCTTATTCTTATTTTAAAAATTAGATAAAAAAGTATAATTATTCCAAGATACAATAAGACGTCTATTCCAGATCCTGAGAAGCCTAATTTGGACACTATTTTGTCAATCCATTTGATTCCTGATATTGCTATAGCTGCTAAAAACCAAAATAAAAACCAAAATAAAAATTCATTTTTTGGGATTTGTTTTTTTTGTTTTTGCCAAATTAATCTGGAAAGCAAAATGGCTATTATGATTAGGGCTATTGTTTGTTGGAACATTTTAATCAATTATTTTTGATAATAGCAAGTCTTTTATTATTTTTATTCCTCCATTAAAATTTTGTCCGAAATTTTTATATATAACTTTAATAGGAACTTCTTTTATTTTTAAATTATATTTAAAAGCTTTATAAATAATTTCACTGCAATGAGCCATTCCATCTTGCTCTATTTTTATTTTATCAAGAGTTTTTTTAGAAAGAGCTCTAAAACCACTTTGAGGGTCTGAGAGACTTTTTCCGATAATTAATTTATTAGTTAAGTGGGCTAACGGTATTATTATATTTTTTTTAAACCATGGCATTTCTGAAGTTTTGCCTAAAAATCTAGAGCCAAAAACAATTTCAGCTTCCCCTGTTTTGATTGGCTTAATTATTTCTTCTATTTCTTTCGCTAAAAATTGTCCATCAGCATCAAAATGAACAACGATATCAGCGTTTATTTTTTTGGCATACTGATTTCCTGTCTCTAGGGCTGCTCCTTGCCCCCTGTTTACGATATGTCTTATAACTATTACTTCGTTTTTTCTAGCTTCTTCAAAAGTTTTATCAGTAGATCCGTCGTCTATTACCACAACCTCGTCTACATATTTTTTAACTTCAGGCAAAATAGCCCCTACGTTCTTTCCTTCATTAAGAGCTGGAATGATGCACACTGTTTTATATTTTTTTGTCATAACTATCTTTTACTTATTCTCATTATTTCATCAATAGTGGTAATTCCGTTCCTTGCTTTTATAAAAGCATCTTCTGGCATAGTTATCAAGCCGTCTGCCTTTGCCTGTTCTTTTAATTCTTTTTCTCCAGCTTGTTTTAATATAAGGCTAGACAAGCCTTCAGTATTTTCAAGTATTTCGTATATTCCAATTCTACCTTTATATCCCGTGTGTTTACATTGTTTACATCCCTTACCTTTATAGAAAAGAAGGTCTTTTAAGCTTTTTTGGTCTTCGGAGATTATTCCTTCCTCTTGCATTTTTTTAATTATGGCTTTGGTGTCAAATTGTTTTTCTAATTCTTCTCCAACTTCTTTGGTTAAATTATAACTTTGAATGCAGTTGGGGCAAATTTTTCTTACCAAACCTTGCGCTATAATTATGTTAACAGTATTTGATATTAGATAAAAAGGAATTCCCATATTACTTAATCGGAAAATTGTAGAAATTGTGTCATTGGTATGTAAGGTGGATAGGACTAAATGACCGGTCATGGCTGCGTGGGTAGCAATCTGAGCTGTCTCTTCATCTCTGATTTCTCCTACCATTATAATATCGGGATCTTGCCTTAGAAAAGCTCTTAGTCCTAGAGCAAAAGTATAACCTATTTTGGGTTGAATTTGTGATTGATTGATTCTTTCCATGTGATACTCTATTGGATCTTCAATGGTTGATATATTTACTTCCGGAGTGTTGAGTATATTTAAGATAGTGTAAAGAGTTGTGGTTTTGCCTGATCCCGTAGGACCGGTTACCAAAATTTCTCCATGGGGCTTCTTTATACTTCTTTTGATTTTATCAAGAGCCTTTTTTTGAAAGCCTAATTCTTCTAAAGTTAGAATTCCAGCTTGTTCATTTAAAAGTCTTAAAACAATTTTTTCTCCATTAAAGGTTGGGATTATTGAAACACGAAATGATATTTTGTATTTTTTGTTGTATATTTTAAATCTTCCATCCTGGGGCATTCTATGTTCGTCTATTTTTAGGTTTGAAAGTATTTTAATTCTAGCCACAATGCCATTATGGGTGCTTTTAGGTAAAGTCATTACATTGTGCAATATTCCATCAACCCTGTATCTAACTATTGTTTTATTCTCTTCTGGCTCAATATGTATATCACTGGCCTCTTGGAAAATAGCGTGCTCTAATAATTTATTAACTAAATTAATAGTGGAAACCTCCTCTCCTTTTCTTCTTAATCCTTCAGCATCAGAATTATCTGTACCGTCCTTCTCTTTTTGAAAAAAATTGAATTCGTTTTTTAGTTTTTTGTG
Source organism: bacterium (assembly GCA_021106995.1). Lineage (GTDB taxonomy): Bacteria > Patescibacteriota > Patescibacteriia > Patescibacteriales > JAGXOH01 > JAIOTG01. The sequence goes on along the minus strand of JAIOTG010000121.1, from coordinate 5,346 downwards.
ATAATTTTTTAATTGATTTGATATGTTTTTAGGGGTAGTTACATAAATTTCCGGTTTAAGTCCAGTCTTTTTTTTAATAAATTCGAAAATTTCTAATTGATCAGGATTGACAGTGGCTAATTTTATTGTTTTATCGTCTGCCTCGAAAGCGATTATTTTATGGACAGAAGCCGTCTTTTCAGGGATGGAAGATAGTATTTTCCCTTCTATGTTTAGTTCTTGCAAATCTATGAAGGGGAGTTTAAAATATTGAGCAACTAATTTATAAAAAGGAGAAGGAGAAAGTATCTTTTTATCTATTAGATAACTTAAAGTATCTTTATTTTTCTCTCGAGCAGTGTCCCTATATTTTTTAAACTCTTTTTCGTCCAAAACTTCATTTTCTATAAGTATTTTTTTAATTTTTTCCTCAACCATTGTTTATTTATAATTACTAAAACTTTAATTTATTATATCATAAAAAAAACATTAGTTGAAGAATTTTATTTTTTACTTTATTATGTTAAACTATTTACAAAAGGTAATAATTTATTAAGTTTCTATTAAATATGGATTTTTCTACTAAGTTTTTTGATGTTTTGGGCTTTATAAAGAAGAAATTATTAATTGATCTCTTGGAGGTATTTGATTTTTTCTATGCAAAAATTTATTTTGCCCTTATATTGTTTTTTAATTTTTTGCTTTGGGTTTCAGTTTTGTATATTAATTTTAAGGTTAGTGATAATACTCTTATACTTCATTATAATGTTGACCTGGGAGTTGATTTAATAGGTCCGAGTAGTAATTTATATATTATTCCTTTGTTGGGTTTATTAATTTTTATTGTTAATTTGGCTTTGTTATTAATTTTTCTTAAATGGAGTGATTATAGATTTTTGGCGCATTTACTCTTTTCCGCGTCTCTTTTGGCCAATATTTTTTTAATCATTTCTTTAGGTCCTATTTATTTAATAAATTTTAGATAATTGTTATGGAAATTTTTAGTGTAGTAAAAATTTTATTTTTAGGTACTATGGCTTTTATTTTTACTTTAGCCTGGACGCCTCTTTTGACCCATTTTCTTTATAAATATAAATTAGGTAAAAAGATTAGAAATCAAGGTGATACTCCTTTATTTAGTAAAATGCACGCTCACAAGGAGGGAACTCCAACTATGGGTGGTTTATTAATTTGGGTAACTGTTTTAATTTTTTCTTTAGGACTTTTTTATTTGGCTAAATTTTTCCCTCAAGTAGAAGTTTTTAAAAATTTAAATTTTTTATCCCGGGGAGAAACTTTACTTCCTTTAGGAGCCTTGGTGGCGACTGCTTTGGTCGGGCTTTTTGATGACTGGTTAGATGTTAGACAAAAAGGAGTTAAGGGTGGTGGAAGATTAAACATGAAACATCGTTTATTTATATATACTTTAATTGCTTTAATTGGAGCTTGGTGGTTTTATTTTAAATTAGATTGGACTATTTTGCATGTTCCTTTTTATGGCAGTTTTGAAATTTCATGGTGGTATATTCCTTTCTTTATTTTTGTGATAGTAGGAACGGCTTTTTCTGTGAACGAAACCGATGGACTTGACGGTTTAGCTGGGGGCGTTCTTTTGACATCGTTTGGAGCTATGGGAGCTATATCCTTTGTATTAGGAAGGTATGATTTAGCTACGTTTTGTTCTGTAATTGCCGGAGCTTTATGTGCTTTTCTTTGGTTTAATATCAATCCAGCTAGATTTTATATGGGGGACACCGGCGCTATGAGCTTAGGAGTGACACTTGGTATTATTGCCATGCTTACTAATTCAGCCATTCTCTTGCCCATAATCGGTTCAATTTTTGTATTGGAATCATTCTCAGTTATTATTCAAATTACATCTAAACGTTTAAGAAAAGGTAAAAAGGTTTTTTTATCTGCGCCTATTCATCACCATCTTCAGGCCAAGGGCTGGCCTGAGCCTAAAATTGTAATGCGTTTTTGGGTAATAGCAGGGATTAGTTCTGCTATTGGATTGATTTTGTTTTTTTTAGATAAAACTATTTAATTATTTTTATAAAAATATGGAAAATTTAAAGCCCAATGAAGGGAAAAATTTAGAGATAAAAGTGGATGAGGAAGTTTATTTACGGTTTCCTATAAAAACTCATGTTATTAAAAAAGGAGATAAGCTCAAGGATGTGGTAGAAAAATATTTAAGACCTCATTTAAAGAAGGAAGACTTTATTTTTATAAGTGAAAGAATGATTGCTATTATTCAAGGAAGGGCTTTTCCAATAAAAGATATTAAGCCTTCTAGGTTGGCTAATTTTTTAAGTAGATTTGTTTACAAATCTCCTTATGGAATTGGGATTGGAAGTCCTTGGACCATGGAGCTTGCCATTAGGGAGGTAGGGGTGGTCCGTATTTTTTTAGGTATCATTGCCTCAGTGCTAACTAAGCCGTTTGGGATAAGAGGAGTTTTTTATCGTGTTTGTGGGTCAAAAGTATCAGCCATTGATGGCCCTTGTGATTATACCCTCCCTCCTTATAATGAATATGCTAAATTTGGACCTAAAAAACCAAATAAAGTAGCTAAAGATTTAGAAGACTTATTAGGAAATAAAGTAGTTATAATAGATGCTAATGATTTAGGAGTTGCGGTTTTAGGAAGATCAAGTAAGGAAATATCTAAGCAATTTGCTCAGAAAGTTTTTAAAGATAATCCCTTGGGTCAAGGCAGTGAAACCACTCCCATGTGTATAGTTAGAAAGGGAGGATAATTTTTAAAAATGAAAAAGTTTTTAAAAAATATATTTAAAAAAAAACCAGGAGAACATAAGGCTGATAAATTTTTAATTGTGATTATAATTTTATTGGTTTATGCTGGTCTTTTAATGCTGTCTAGCGCCTCATCAGTTGTGGGGTATAAGATGTTTGATAATAGTTATTATTATTTTAACCATCAGATATTAAGCGTTGTTTTGGGGGCTATTCTTTTTTATATTTTTTCTAAGATTAATTACTTTTTTTGGAAAAAACATGCAATCGGTTTTTTGCTCATTTCCTGTCTTTTTTTATTATTAGTTTTTATTCCAGGCCTCGGAGCTCATTATGGAAAGGCTAATAGTTGGATAAATATATTTGGTTTTTCTTTACAACCAGCTGAATTTGTTAAAGTTTCCTTCCTTATTTATTTAGCAGCTTGGCTTGAAAGGCGACAAGGTGACCTAAATTCAATTTCTCAAGGACTGGGTCCTTTTCTTATAATTTTAGGATTTATAAGTTTTTTAATGATAATGCAACCAGATATTGGAACTTTAGCTATTATAGGAATATCCTCTGTAATAGTTTATTTTGTAGGAGGGGGTAAAATAATTCATTTAATTTCTTTAGGCCTGGTTTCTGTTTTAGTCTTAGTCTTTATTTTGAATGCCAAGCCTTATGTTAAGGATCGTTTTAATTGTCTTACTAACCCAGAAATAGATGTTCAGGGGCAGTGTTATCAGATTAATCAATCATTAATAGCGGTTGGATCAGGGGGTTTTTGGGGACGTGGCATAGGACAAAGCAGGCAAAAATATATGTATTTACCAGAGGTTAGCGGTGATTCAATTTTCTCAATTATAGCCGAAGAGGTTGGTTTTGTTTTTTCTTCTTTGTTGATTATTTTATTCTTTCTTTTTTTCTTAAAAGGTGTTTTAATAGCTAAACATGCCTCTGATCGTTTTGGGCAAATTTTAGCAGTAGGAATTGTTTCATGGATAGCTATTCAGGTTTTTCTTAATATTGGAGGAATGATAAATTTAATTCCAATGACTGGCGTCCCCCTTCCTTTAATAAGTTATGGAGGATCGGCAATGATGGCGAGTTTGTTGGCTTTGGGTATTTTAGTTAATATAAGTAAATATACTGAAAAATAAAATGAGTAAAAATAAAACAATATTTTTGACTGGTGGAGGATCTGGTGGTCCAGTTGTTCCTCTTCTGTCAATTAGAAAAATAATTTTAAAGAAACATCATAATATTGATTTTGTTTGGATTGGAACAAAAACAGGAGTGGAAAGAGAGATGGTTGAGAAAGAGGGAATTGTTTTTAAAGCTATATCCTCTGGTAGATTTCGTCGTTATTTTTCTTTTAAGAATTTTACAGATATTTTTAAAATATTTTTTGGTTGTCTTGAATCTTTTTTTATTCTTTTAAGAAACAGACCCAGTTTAGTTATTAGTGCGGGTGGTTTTGTAAGTGTGGGTGTTGCCTGGTCTGCTTGGATTTTAAGGATTCCTGTTTTAATCCATCAACAAGATATTCGTCCAGGTTTGGCTAATAAATTAATGGCTCCTTTTGCCCGAGTGGTGACTACGACTTTTAAAAAATCATTAGAGGATTATGGAAGGAAAGCTATTTGGACTGGCAATCCAATTCAGGAAAGCGTTAATAATGTGAGTAAAGAAAATTATTTTGAAATCAAAGAGGGGCTACCTATAATATTAGTTGTGGGGGGAGGAACCGGAGCAGAGGCGATAAATGAATTAATAGAAAATAATATAGGGGAAATAACTAAATTTGCTCAAATTATACATATTACCGGCAAGGGTAAAAGAAGTAGAGAAGTATATAAAAATTATTCTTCTTTTGAATTCCTGGATCACGACTATATACTGGAGGCTTTGGAAAAGTCAGAGTTGGTTATAAGTCGAGCAGGCCTTGGATTTTTAACAGAGCTTTCATATTTTGGGAAGCCCGCTATTTTAATTCCTATACCTGATTCTCATCAGGAAGATAATGCTTATATTTTTAAGGAGAAAAATGCTGCTATTGTTTTAAACCAAAAAGAATTAACTTCTGATAATTTTTTATCTGGTATAAGAAATATGTTAGAAGATGAAAATTTAAGAAGAGAGTTAAGTAATAATATTAAAAAAGTTATAAAGATAGGTAATGATAATTTAGTGGACGTTATAGAGGAATTAATAAAATTGAATTAAGATTTAAAAATGGATTTAAATAAAACAAAAGAAGTTTATATGATCGGTATAAAGGGGGTTGGTATGACTATGTTGGCTCAGTTTTTGATTTTTAGAGGAGTAAAGGTTTCTGGATCTGATGTTAAGGAAAAATTTATGACTGATAAAGTTTTGAAAAAAAATAAAATAAAAATAATAGAAGGCTTTGACAAAGAAAATATTCCCGAGGATGTCGATTTAATAATTTATTCCACTGCTTATAATTCTAAAACCAATCAAGAGGTAGCTAAAGTTTTAAAAGGAAACTATAGAGTTTTGACTTATGCAGAGGCTTTGGCTGAAATTTTTAACAAATACTATGGAATAGCCGTAATAGGTAGTCACGGTAAAACTACAACCACTGCTTGGCTTGGCTACGTT
>JAIOTG010000045.1 GCA_021106995.1 bacterium | reverse complement strand
TTTGGTAAGCTTTTAACATTTTTATTTATTTTATAGTGAGGGTACAGAAAATTTTAAACACATATCTCTAACTTTTTCTTTTATTTCTTTTAATTTGTTTTCATCGGCTTTATTTTCTATGGCCCTATTTATCCAAGCAACTATTTTTTTAACCTCATCTTCCTTCATGCCCCTTGAAGTCAAAGCTGGGGTTCCAAATCTAACCCCTGAAGGATTCATGGGTGGATTGGGGTCATTAGGGATAGTGGACCTACTTACTGAAATCCCAACATTTTCTAAAATTATTTCAGCCTCTTTTCCGGTAACACCCTTACTGGTCATATCAACTACTATTAAATGATTGTCTGTTCCTCCAGAAATTACTCTATAACCACTATTAATAAATTCTTGAGCTAAAATTTTTGCATTAATAATAACTTGCTTAGCATAATCTTTAAAGCTAGGATCTAGAGCCTCTTTAAAAGCAACTGCCTTGGCAGCATTAATATGATCATGGGGTCCTCCTTGCATACCAGGAAAAACTGCCTTGTCTATTTTGGAAGCAAATTCCTCCTTGCACATTATTATCGCCCCCCTAGGACCACGAAGAGTTTTGTGAGTAGTAGTAGCAATAACATCAAAAATAGGTGTAGGGTTAGCCATTTCTCCTGCTGCAATCAAGCCAGCGGTATGAGCAATATCAGCAAAAGTATAAGCCCCTACTTCGTCTGCTATCTCTTTAAATTTTTGCCATTCAATCTCACGAGAATAAGCGCTAAAACCAGCTACTATCATTTTTGGCTTTTCTTTTAAAGCAATTTCACGAACTTTTTCCATATTTATTTTTCCAGTTTTGGAATCAACCTCATATTGAGAAAAACTATAAAGAATTCCGGAAAAATTAACTGGGTGTCCATGCGAAAGATGTCCACCATGATCAAGCCTTAATCCCAAAACTTTATCTCCTGGTCTTAAAAGAGAAAAATAGACAGCCGCATTGGCAGGAGAACCGGATAAAGGTTGAACATTAACATGTTCTGCATTAAATAATTTTTTAGCCCTATCAATCGCTAATTGCTCCACCTTATCAATAACTTGATTTCCCCCATAATATCTTTTAGTGGGGTAACCCTCGCTGTATTTATTTGTAAGAACCGTCCCCATTGTTTCTAAAACCGCCTTGGAGACATAATTTTCTGAGGCTATCATTTCTATTTCATTACTCTGTCTTCTAGCCTCTTCCATAACAGCATCAAAAATTTGAGAATCTTCCTCGCGTAAATTTTTATATTCTAACATAGGGTTCAAAAATCCAAATGACTAAAATCTAATATCAAATCAAGTTCAAAGCCTAAATATTTTACAAATTTTTTGACTTTTTTCATTTTATTATTGACCTGATATTTAATCTTTAAGTTTTGGATTTAAAAATTAATTTTATTAAATTAAATTCTTCCAATTTGAAGTAAATATTGTTTATTTCTTGTCTTTATAATAATTTACAGAGGTGTTTTTGTCAAAAAAAATATTTTTTTATTTTACATAACATTAAAATTGTAAAAAGTTTCGCGAAAAAAAATTTGGAAAAATGCCAAACCGAAATATTTTTGTCACAATTCTTGTTATACGCCCTAACGACTAGAAAAAAGAAGATGCAACGAAATCTAAAATTTTAAAGAAATCAGAAGAAATTTAAGTTTAATACCACTAGAACCATACACTTTTCTTATAATCTAAATATTTTTCCCCTAATTTTTTAGTTAAAAATTTATTTTCTACTTTCATCCTATAAAAAAAATAAAAAATTATTATTATAGAAACAGCAATCAAATAAATATTTAGATATATTAAAGACATCCCAATTAAAGTTATATTTATTCCCCAATAAAGAGGGTGGCAAATTTTAGAATATATACCATTAGTTACAATCTTTTTTATTTTTGGTTGTCCATATCCTCCATCCCAATTTTCAGCAAGAGTAATTTTAGCTGACCACCAAATAAATAAGCCAATAATATTTATCAACAAACCAATAAAATAAATAATATTCTGTTGAAAATTAAAAAACCAAAAATAAATTGAAATAATAGTTAAAGCTAATGGAACTAAATGCTCTAATTGATATCTTTTAATCATAAAATCAGTCTTCTCTCGATCCATAAAATTAAATCGACTTTGATATTTGTAAACATTAAGATGTCAAATTCAAATTACGTAATATTTCGTGTATACGAAGTTTCTTTTTTCTCTTCCTTGTTAAATTAACAACAAAAGAGAAAGAAGAAATTTGGGTCGGAATAAAATTTTACACCTACTTATCATTAATAAAGAAAATTTTATGGAGCCGTATACATATTGTTAAGTGAAGTTTTATTAAAAAAATATATTTTGTTACTGTTTTGGTCTACATTGATTATCATAACATTCACATAAATATCGAGTACATTGAATACTTCCTTCTCCTGAAGGAGCTTGATAGTCTTGATTTTTGTTTATACAACCTATTGGACATGCTTGTTTGCAATCAGAATTTTTTTCACAGGTTTTATTGCAGTTTTGTGAATTATTTTCATTACATTTAACACCAACCATGGATGTAGAAGAATTTGAACAAGCAGTTAGAAATAGAAGTAAGAAAAAAGCAGTTATTATTTTACTCATATTTTTTGTAATTATTTTAATAAAATTTCATTTAATGTGTGTGCTTGATCCGAGGTTGGCAGATCAGAAACGGAGCGAAGCGTAGTTTATGAGCTGACAATTTTGGATAAGTAGCTGTTAGGCGACAGTTTTCTGTGCTGAGCGATAGCGAGAAAATTGGCGACTAGCAACTGCTGGTAAGCGCACGCATTAGGCAAAATTAGATGGGGCCGTGAGCGATAGCGAACGGTCGCAGATCATTTTGCCTAATGTTTAAGGATATGGGAAGTTGCGACTGAAAGGAGCAATTTGGGTTAAAGCTCTACAAGAGCTAAACATCATATCCTTTGTTAGGCGAGGGTGAGCGACCAACGGGAGCGAAAGTGCAACATCCCCTTGAGTTATTCAGGTCAGCTTTATTCGATAATCTTTATTGATTTCATATCCATTGTAGAACCCATCCAACATTGTGTCATTGGTGGGCAATCATTTTTGTCATATTTGTTAATATAACCTTTTACCTCGACAATTTTGCCAATATATTTTTTAACTTCTTCTGGTTTATTTTGAAAATATGGAATTAGTACACTATTTACAACACCCATATGACCTTTTGTCGTTGTGAATTCACCATTTATGATAGTTAAATTTTTTTTAGTAAAATTAATATTTGTTAGAATAAGAAATCCAAAAATAAAAACAACTACCAACAAGATTAAAAATAAATTCTTTTTATCCATATAATATAAATTACAATTAATATTTAAATAATTTTCTATTGGTTGACCTGAATAATTTCGCCTAACGTTTTGTATATCTGATGTTTGCCAAGATTCCTTTTAAAATCAATTAGTTTTTGGCAAATATGGATCGAGTGAGGGCACGAGCAAGCCAGATATACTGTGTTAGGCGAGGGTGATTTTCTGTAGTGATAACGGAAGAAAATCAAGTGCAACGACCCCGAAGCGTATTTACAAGTCTCTTTTTATCATTTATTCGAGTGAAAAAATTTTCGTTTTGGACGAATGGCAGAGGGGAATTAAGGGGGTGAATGCCCGTAGCCCAAAACACCTTATTGTTCTAGTATTTTTTCCCTATTTATTTCAAGATATTTTCTATAACAGTCTTTTCCTCCTGATCGTTGCTATTTAAAGAATATTTCTCTAATATTTCTTTTACTTCAATAAATTGTTTTGAGTTTGCACTCAGAGACCATTCAGCAGCTGAAGAAAGCAATATATTCTCCTTATTTTGAAGCATAGTTTTAATTATTTTCTCAACGTATATACTCTTTCCACTTGCAAAAAAACTAGCCCAAAAAATATCCAATTGAAGAGGACTAGAAATATTTTGCTTTAAGGGATCCATCTTATTAACATCTCTTTCATACAATTCATTGATAAATTTTTTTCCAGAGATGGAAGATTTTTTCTGTATTTCTTGTAAAACAGTTTCTCCTTCTTTTGTCTTAGAAATCCATAATGCTGTAACTAAAGCATCCCATTCATTAGTTTTATCCTCATTTAATCCACATAAATCTTTCATAATCCATGAATTAATATATTGAGGATGCTGTTTAAAAATTTCCGCAAAAAACCAGGTCATCTGTTTATTTTTCTCAAAAATTTGATGATTAGAAATAGTATTGATTAAAGGAACTATTTTTTGTGGTTGAGGATTCTTAAAATATTCCATGATAATTACATCTAGCTCTTCTAAAGGCAATGTTTCCTCTACGAGATTTTTACATTTGGTGTATTCCCCTTCTTCTGCTATTGTTTTCTCGATTACTTGGAAAACTGAATTATCCTTATTGTTGATAGGCTGATTTTCAGCAGATTTATCCTTATCTATTGAACATCCAGACAGAACAATCATTACAAGCACAAGCGATGTAAAAATTGTTTTTTTCATAGTGATAGAAATAAAAAAATAAAATTGTTTTCGTAGCGATATCAGAGAAAACTCCTTATTCCCCCTCATTTAAATAAAGAAAATTTTTCACTCATTCCTTATTTTTCAAAAGAGACTTGGGAATATGTCGCCTAACTAGTTTATATACGAAGTATTTATTGAATAATTGTTAAAATTTGTATATTATACGAACTTTAATTATCCATACTTTATATATTTATAATAACATTTCAACAAAAAAATACAAACTAAAAAATATATTTTATCAAAAATGTTTTTTGACTTTTAACCTCTAAATTTATATACTTAAAACACAATAAATTAAAATAATTTTATGGCTAAAAAAACAATAAACTCCGAAAGACCGGGAGGTTTTAAAGACTTCTTGCCGGCTGAATATTTAGCGAGGGAAGAGATGATGAATAAACTGGAAAAAGTTTTTAGACTTTTTGGTTTCAACCCTATAGAAACTCCTAAAGTAGAGTTCTTAAAAACTTTATCAGGCGAAGAAAGTGATACTGGAAAAAATATTTTTCATATTAAAGGAAAGGATGACAATGAAGTCCTAGCCCTTCCCTTTGATCACACCGTACCTCTGGCTAGAATATTAGCTTCTAATCCTTACAATCCTAAAAGTAAAACAGGAATTAAGCTTCCTTGGAAAAGAATGGTTAAGGGAGTTGTTTTTCGTGGAGAGACTCCTCAAAGTGGGCGCTATAGACAATTTTATCAAATGGACGCTGATATTGCCGGAACTTCTTCAATGTTGGCTGATGCTGAAATTATAAATTTAATGTACAAATCCTTAAAAGAGCTAGGTCTAAAAAATTTCATAATAAAAATTAATAACAGAAAAATACTTAACGGTTTAACCAAGTTAATAAAAATTAAAAGTGGAGAAAAAGATAATACTACAAAGGAAATATTTAGAATACTTGATAAGCTAGATAAAATCGGTATTGAAAAAGTTTTAAAAGAATTAAAAAGCTCCTCTGTCGGGCTAAGCTCAAAAGGAGCTTTAAAAATTAAAGAGTACATAAACCTAAAAGGAGATAATAAAAACTTACTTAAAGAATGCAAAAAAATATTTAAAGATATCAAAATTGCTGAAGAAGGAATAGGGGAGTTGGAAGAAATTTTAAACTACTTAAAAGAAATGAAAGTACCAGAAAATAATATTCAAATTGATTTTTCAATTGCCAGGGGACTAGACTATTATACTGGCCCAGTTATGGAAACTTCTCTTTTAGACGCACCTGAATTTGGCAGTATATTTTCTGGAGGAAGGTATAATAATTTAGTAAGCAGATTTACTGGCAAAGAATTACCAGCCGTAGGAGCCTCAATAGGGGTGGATAGACTTTTCACCGCTCTAGAACAACTAAATATAATAAAAAAAGATAAAAATACTGTAACCGAGACTATGATTTTAAGACTTATGCCTGACAAAAATAAAGAGTATATAAAAATAGCCAATGAACTCAGAGAACTAGGGCTAAACACTGAAATAAGCTTTTTAGAAGATACTACCTTTAAGAGCCAATTTAACTACGCCCTGAACCAAGGCGTAAAGTACGTTATAATCTATGGTGAAGAAGAATTTAAAAAAAGCGTAGTTCAAATAAAAAATCTAGAAACAAGAAAACAAGAGGAAATTAAAATAAAAAATTTGGGAAATTACTTTAAATAATTAAATTTTTTAGCAAAATATAGTTCAACATTAAAAATAATTTTATGAATAAAAAGAAAAAAATGAACTGTCCTTATTGTGATGGAGAAACTGAAGAGGGAAAATTAGAAATACATGGTTCGTGGATAGGTTGGTTGCTTGTAGGATTTTCCTATCAAAATTTATTCTATAATTCTTTTAATAAAAAATATCAAGAATATAATACTGATGATGAAAAAGTTATAAAAGAATCAGAAACTTTAAAAGCAAAAAAATGCAAAGAATGCGGAGCAATTTCTTTTATCCCCGGAAAAACAATAGACAAAGGAGGCAGTGTGCGCCAAATCGCTTAATAAAAATAATGACTACGCTAGTAAAATAATTTTGTTTATTAAATCAAAAACTTATGATAAAAGAAAAAAAATATGACGAAAGATCGGGGAAAGGTGAAAAGTCCATAATTCCAAAAGAGATAGAAAAATGGAATTGGGGCGCTTTTCTACTTTCTTTTTTCTGGGGAATACGACACAAACAATGGATATTATCTATTCTTTTTTTAATTCCTATTTTGAATATATTTATTGCCTTTCTATTCGGATTTAAAGGAAACAAATGGGCTTGGCAATCATGTAAATGGGAGAGTGTTAAACAGTTCCAAGAATCACAAAGTAAATGGATTTTTTGGGGACTTATAATAATCGGATTGTTCATAGTTTTCTCTTTATCAAGATAAAATATAATAAACAAAATTATTTTATTGGTTTTGCTTAAGTTTTCGCTCCTTTGTAATAAAAATTTTAGTTATATTAAAATTATACAAAATAAACTATTTTTTATGTCTCAAATAACTATTAAACAAGCTCAAAAGATTGTTGATGATTGGATTAATAATGTTGGGATAAAATATTTTTCCGAACTAACACAATTAGCCCAGCTCACCGAAGAAGTTGGTGAGGTAGCGCGAATAATTTCAAGAACTCATGGTGAACAAAGTTTTAAAAAATCTGATAAAAAAGACCTATCAGACGAACTCGCTGATGTGCTATTCGTAATAATCTGCCTAGCAAATCAAACAAAAATAGACCTAACAAAAGCTTTCCAAAAAAATATAGAAAAAAAGACTAAAAGAGATAAAAATAGACACTTAAACAACTCTAAATTAAAAAAATAATAAATTCAAACGTAGCCTTTTATATTTAATTTAAAAAGGGTGTTATCTATGAAAAATATTAAATATAAAAGAATCGTCTCACTGGGATTAAACTATTTCCGTTTTAATAGTTTTGATGGTGCATTTTTACAAAAAAATTCCATAGACACTGTAAGATTAAATTTTTCTCATATGGAGTATGAAATTGCAGAAAAAACTATAAACTATTTTAAAAAAAACTATAAAAATATAAAAATACTTCAAGACCTCCAAGGACAAAAATGGAGAGTTAGTAAAGATTTTAGAAAAAATGAATTATTAATCAGAAAAGGCGATGATGTTTATTTTTGTTCTAATGAAAAATATCTTTCTTTATATAAAAACAATATTTCAAAAATATTTATACCCATTCAAATGGATGGTTCTTTTTCTACCCTGAGAAATTGTGAAACTATTTCAATGAAAGACGGTAGTATGGAATTTAAAGTTCTTGAAAATAAATCTGAAAAGGATGAATATATTTTAGCACAAGCCAATGACTCTATAATGATCAGGCCTGAAAAATCAATAAACATTCCAAATGTTGCTCGCTCAGAACTAAGCGCACTAACAAAAAAAGATAAAAAAGATTTAGAGTGGGGTATTAAAAATAATTTAGATATAATTGTTTTGTCATTTGTAAATAAAAAAGAGGATATGTTATCGCTTAAAAAATTTATTGAGGAACGCCTTGAGAAAAATCAAAAAATGCCAGCCATTTGGGCAAAAATTGAAACTAGCGATGGGTATAAAAATTTTGAGGCTATATTAAAGGAATCAGATGGAGTTGTGCTTGGTAGGGGGGATTTAATACCAGAACTAGGGAGATTTGAATCATCAACAGCACAGTATGACATGTTAAATAAATTTAAAATTACAAACAGCAAAAAAGAATTCATTATTGCTACTCATATATTTGATTCGCTAATGTCAAAATTTAATTTATATCCAAGTATTACAAATCTAAACGATATTTATCAAAGCATTGTAAATGGAGCAACCGGATTTATGCTTACAAATGAAGTTGGTTATGGAAAACAGCCTCAAAAAACAATTAAATATTTGAATGATTATCTAGAATTCTTAGAAAATAGAAAATAAAGCTTATTTAAAAAAAATCTCTTATTAAAAAATTATTAAAACATAGAAAAATATGGCGAGTGGATTAAAAAATTTAAACATCTTTAAATTATGAAAACTTTAT
>JAIOTG010000067.1 GCA_021106995.1 bacterium | reverse complement strand
TTTAGGTGAGATGATTGAAAATTGGCCTAAATTAAGGCCAAGAGATGTGAAATTATTGAAGGTGGGTAGAGTTTATTGGTTTAATTTAGAAAGAAAAGGAAAGGCCCTGGTTATTGTGGGGAGAAATGAGGAGGAGAACAATATTCTTGAAAAAATAAGACAAAAAAATGATTTTGTGCTAAAATTAAAAGACATAAATGGTCCTACGACTTTAGTGAGATTTTTTGATTTTTATTTAAATGGTGATTCTATTAAGGGTATAAAAGATGGAAAAATAGATGTGAAAATTCCTAAAAATTTAGAAAAAGATGATTTAAGTCCAGAGAAAGAGAAGACTTTAAGTGAAATATTGGGAATATCTAGGCTATTGACCGGTTGGCACTGTACTAAAGCTCGAGGCAGGAAAGTTAGCCTAGAATTAGAAATAAAATAATAAATTTAATAAGAATTATACATTTATATTTTGAATATTTTGTATAATTAGAAAAAAATTATGTCAACAACCATGATGGTAATAGTGGGAGTGATCGTGCTGGTAATTATAGCGATTATTCTTATTTATAATTCTTTAATTCGTCTAAGAAACAGAGTTGATGAGGCTTGGAGTGATATTGATGTTCAGCTTAAGCGTAGGTATGATTTAATACCTAATTTAGTTAATACAGTTAAAGGGTATGCTAAACATGAAAGTGAGACTTTTCAAAAAGTTACAGAGGCTAGAAGTCAAGCTATGCAGGCTCAGGAAGGTGGAAGTGATGCTAAGTCTCAGGCCAAGGCTGAAAATATGCTTTCTGATACCTTGAAATCATTATTTGCTGTAGCTGAAAGCTACCCGGACTTAAAGGCTAGTCAGAATTTTCAAGAATTACAAAAAGAGTTATCTGATACTGAAAACAAAATACAGGCTGCCAGAAGGTTTTATAACAATAATGTGCTTCATTTTGACACAAAAATTCAAACTTTCCCTACTAACATTTTAGCCAATATGTTTAATTTTAAGAAAAGAGACTATTTTGAAATAGAAGAAAAGGAAAAAGAGAATGTAGAAGTTAAATTCTAATTAAATTTATTTCGAATAATTTTTTATGAGTAAGGAAGCCATGAAATATTTAAGAGAAAATAAAGATAAGTATTCTCATGAGCAATTAATTAACTCTTTGAGAGAAAATAATTATCCGGAAAAAGATATAGAAGATAGTTTGGGAGAAGTCTATAAAAGCACAGGGCAAACTAAAAACAGAAAAAGGATTTATACTTTATTGGATTTTAGAAATAAAAAAAGATATTTTTCTGTTAAAGAAAAAGCAATTGATTTTTTGCTTGGTATTTTCATTCCAGTTATTACTATAGTTATTTTTTCCTTTGCTTTTCGTTTATTGGGTTTTTTAGCTTCTCTTATAGCTGTTATTTTATTGTCCATACTTGTTTTTATCAGAAGAAGGTGGATCTTCTATGGAATTATAACTTGGTTTTCGGTTGTGATAATTGTTTTTTTTATTATTTTATATATTATTTTTAATAGCTTTAATATTTATTAAAATTTATGAGCGAAGAAATTAAACAATTATTACAAAAAATTCAATCCTCTGTTGATGGTCTCTCTGATAAAATCAACAAACAAGAGGAAAGAATTAATTCTTTAGAACAAAAACTAGGATCTCAAAAAGGATTTATTAGTAGTGGGGCTCCGGTACCTCCTCCGCCACCTCAATTTCCAGAAGATTTGAAAAGAGAGGGTGTTGTCATGCAAGGGGATGAAAAAGAGGTAGTAGAGAAAAAGCAGATGGATTGGGAAGAAAGACTTGGAGGACAGTGGTTTGCGAAAATTGGCGTAGCTGTTTTAGTTATTGGAATTTCTCTGTTTTTGAAATATGCTTTTGACAATGATTGGATAGGCGAGACAGGAAGGGTTGTTATTGGGCTTGTAGTCGGTCTTTCTCTTTTGGTTTGGGGTGAGAAAATGATTAAAAAATATTTTCTTTATGCCCAAATTATAAGTGGAGGAGGTTTGGTTATATTGTATCTTTCTATTTTTGCCGCTCTTAATTTTTATAGTTTAATACCAACTTCAGTAGCTTTTGTATCTATGATTTTAGTAACTGCTTTAGGGGTAATTTTAAGTCTAAGGTATAATGCTTTATCTTTACTGGGAGTTGTAATAATAGGTGGTTTTGCTACGCCTTTTCTGGTTTCAACCGGAGATAATCACCAAATTATTCTGTTTTCTTATGTTTTATTGTTAGATTTAGCTGTTTTGGCTGTTTCTATATTCAAGAAGTGGCACTTGGCTAATTTTCTAGCTTTTATTGGGACTCTTATAACTTCCATGGCCTGGCACGGAGAATTTTATACTAAAGATCAGTTATTTTCTACGGTTGCATTCTTTACTCTATTCTTTTTAGTCTATTCTCTATCATCTCTTATTTATAATTTAATGAATCGTGAGAAATCAACTGGCGCGGAACAGATCCTGACTTTATTATCCGCCGTTTCTTATTTCGGGGCTATTTATGGATTAATGAATTCTGATTATCATAGTTTCATGAGTTTCTTCGCTGTTATTTTGGCTGTATATTACTTCTTATGGGCTTACTTTGTTAAATATTTAACCCCAAAAGATTTAAATTTGTATAATTTTCTAGCATTTTTATCAATAGGTTTTATAACCCTGGCAATACCTATTCAATTCAAGGATAGCATGGTCACTATTCTTTGGTCAGTAGAGGCAGTTTTGCTTATTTATCTAGCTAGCAGATTTAAGGATGTTTTAATCTACATTTTTGGGCTAGCCGTTTCTATTCTTACTTTATTTAGACTTTTATTTGTGAATGCTTCAACTAGGTTGCCGGTTGATTCCGTGGCTTTAATAAATGAAAGGTTTGGTGTTTTCTTATTTGTAATTATAGCCACCTATGCGGTTGTTTATATTGCCACTAGAGCCAAGAAGGAAAACGAGGATAATAAGATAATTAAATGGGGACAGATGTTTATGATTGCTCTGATTGTCGCTAATCTATTAACTCTTTTTTCAATAAGTCAGGAAATAAATTATCACTATGATCAGAGATTAAGGCAGTTAAGCGAAGAAAGAAACCAGGTAATTAGAGGAGGAATAAGCAAGGTAAGTTCAAATAGGATAAGCCCGATGAAAACCCCTTATGATTCAGAGGAATATAGGAAATATATAGAAGATCGTGATAACATTGAATATCAAAAAAGTATATCTTTGTCTATTTTTTGGATGATCTATGCCATAATTCTTCTCGTAATCGGATTTGCTAGAAAAATAAGATTTGCCCGTATAGGAGGTTTAATATTATTAGGCATATCTATATTTAAGCTTTTTTTCTTAGATTTGTGGTATTTAGGGAGTCTTTATAGAATAATATCATCCATTTCTCTGGGAGTGGTTTTGCTTTTAATTTCTTTTGCTTACCAGAAATATAGAGATAAATTGAAACAGATTATATAATCATTAAATAAAACATATGTTTCTTAAAAAAGTTTTTTTAGCTAGTTTTTTATTTATTGCTTTGCCAATAATTTGTCTAGCCTCTTTTAGTTTGGAAAATTGGCAGTATTCTAAGGAAATAGATTTTTCTAGAAAAGGTTTAATTAAGTTTAGTTTAGACAAAGAGGTTTTTGTTAAGTCAAAGAAAGACCTTATTGATTTGAGAGTAGTTAATAATAAAAACGAAGAAGTTCCTTATCACTTATTGGTAAATGAATCAAGTAAAAATATAGAAAAGTATACTCCGCAACTTTTAAACAATACTTTTGTATCCGGAGAAAAGTCTTCAGTTATCGCAGATATGGGAATGGGAGGGAAGATCATTAATCAAATTGAAATATTAACTGATTCTAAGAATTTTCAGAGAAATGTAAACTTGTCAGGCAGTAATGACATGAATAAATGGGAGACCCTTCTAAGTAAAGCTTATATTTATGATTACACTGATTATAAAGGGGATTTGAAAGTTCGAGATACTAGTCTGAATTTTGGTGATAGCGTTTTTAAATATTATAGGGTTGAGATAGATGATCCACTAAACGATCCGGTAGAAATCAAAGGAGTAAGGACCGTTTATTATGAAAAAAAAGAGGCAGAAAAAATAGAATTAGAGCCAATTTTTGACATTTCTGAGAATGAAGACAAGAAAGAAACTGAAGTAATTCTAGACTTGGAGAGCTCGGGAATATTGATTGATGAATTATCTCTGGAGGTTGATAATGATAATTTTAATCGAGGTGTTTATATTTATACCAGTAATGATAAGAAAGATTGGAAATACAGAAACAATGGATATATATTTAGATATGATACTGATAAGTTTAAGGGTAAGAAATTAAAGTTAAATTTTTCTGAAATTGATAATAGATATATTAAGATAATAATAAAAAATAAGGACAATAACCCTTTAAAAATTAATAGTATCAAAGTTTTTTCCGTTGTTCGAGAAATAGTTTTTCAGACTGAAGTTGGTAAAAGTTATAAATTATTTTACGGAAATAGCAAGGCAAGTCCAGTAGAGTATGATTTAGAAAAGTACTTTTCTTATTTGGATGAAAGTAATTTTATAAAAGGAGAATTATCTTCTCAAGAAGAAAACCCTTCTTTTGTAGCTCCAAAAGAGCCCTTGACCGAGAGAATTCCTTACTTACTTCCAGGGGTGTTATTGGCGATTTGCGCCGTTTTACTATTCTTTATATTTAAATTTTTGAAAAAATAAAAAATCTATGGCTACTCTTTATACTCATTCAGATTCCAATACCAGAAAGACATGGTTTTTAATGACCTTTTTTTGGTTTTTGTTATGATCATTGGTTATATTTTTAGTACGGTAATGGAAAATTATTTTATTCTCTATATAGTAGTTGCCTTTAGTATTATCTCTTCTTTTATTAGTTATTGGTGGAGTGATAAGATTGTGCTTAAAATGAGCGATGCTAAGCTGATTAAATTTGAAGATAATAAAGAGCTTTATAGGATTGTGGAGAATCTATGTATTACTGCCGGGTTGCCTTTGCCTAAAATATATATCATAAATGATACCGCTCCTAACGCTTTTGCAACTGGACGTGATCCGGAGCATGCTGTTGTGGCTGTCACCAGCGGTTTACTTCAAAAACTTGAAAGAAATGAACTGGAAGGGGTGATCGCTCATGAGTTATCACATATAGGAAACAGAGATATTTTACTCGCTACAGTAGTAACGGTTTTAGTTGGTGTGATTGTACTTTTGGCTGATTGGTTTAGGCGTTGGACATTTTGGGGTGGTGGTAGACGAAGTGGTGATGACAATAATAGTGGTCAAATAAAATTAATAATTATGATAGTGGCAATTATCTTATCAATATTGGCGCCTTTATTTGCTTATTTGATGCAATTTGCAATTAGTCGCAAAAGGGAATTCGCCGCCGATGCTGACGGTGCCCTGCTTACTCGTTATCCAGAAGGCTTAGCTAGTGCCTTGGAAAAAATATCAGCTGACACTGAACCCTTAGAAGTAGCTAATAGGGCCACTGCTCACATGTATATAGCCTCGCCTTTTGAAGGTAAACGTGATGGGCGAGCCAAGAAGAGATTTTTCGCACGCGCGTTTATGACGCATCCACCCGTGGAAGAGAGAATAGCAGCTTTAAGAGGAATTAATTTGTAATCCATAATTTTTATAAATAG
>JAIOTG010000088.1 GCA_021106995.1 bacterium | reverse complement strand
GCTCACCGACTGCGTCGGGGTTTTCTATGTTTCCCTGATTTTTAGGATTTTTAAAGTGTTCCAAAACTTTATTAGAATATTGCATATATTATATAAATTAAAACTTAAACTTTTATTTATGCTTTAATATGATTTATTAACTATTTCCTTAATCCTACCGGATCAAAACATTCAAAGTGTATATCGTCATCATTTATAACCTTAATAACTTTATAAAAACCCCTGGTATAAATTTTACCACTAGAAATAAAATGTGTAGCCTCTTGAATAATGATACTTGCTTTAGGACGGGAAAGAATTTCATTACCCTCGGTCTCAATTAATGGTATTTCCCCATGAAGCCAATAATTTCTTTGATCTTGTTTTAAAAAAGAATAAATTTCTCCTGATTTTAAATTTTCAGGGATACATTCCTCAATCTTTCTTCTGCTCTCTTTAAATTCAACAATATTTCTCAAAGCAAGATCTGGGTTAAACTCCACTTTTATTCCCATATAATCAAATTTTTTACTTTTTATTATAAAAATTATATAAATTTATATATCATTCTATATTACATTTTTTTTAGAAATCGTCAATAAATAAAGACTGGTGTTCCTATTTCTGCCCAATTATAAAGAAATTCTGATTCCTCTATTCCAAGTCTAACGCAGCCATGTGAAACTGGCTGACCAAGGTGATCTTCTCCTTCCCTATATCCATCAGGCCAAATTGGAAGCTGGTGCAAGCCAAATCGACCGGTCCCAAGACCCATCCAATAAGGCATCCAAAGGCCGTAAGGAGACCAAGCCTTAGGGTGTTTATTAATAATATAATAATGCCCCTCAGGAGTAGGCATAGAAGGCTTTCCTGACGAAACCTGAAATTCGCCCATCTTAACACCTCCTAAAAAATAACCCAAAACTTGAGTTCCTGTATTTATTTCTATTCTTTTTTCAAGTTTTATTTGCCCTGGCTCTGTAGGAGAATAACCATTATTTATCTCATCTCCATCTTCATAGCCGTCTTGATCTGTATCTTTATCTATCAAATTCGTCTTAAAATTTAATTCCATTCTGTCAGATAGTCCATCCAAGTCCTGATCATTATCTTCTAATTTAACGCTTTCAGGATTATGGGGAGAATAACCATTAATTAATTCGACAAAATCACTATATCCGTCTCCGTCAGTGTCACTATTTTCATAATCAGTAAAATAAACCTCTTTTTCATCATAATCAGGAACTCCGTCCTTATCAAAATCCGGCAAGTTGTTTGCTCTTGCCGGAATTGAAAACGTAATTACTAATAAAAGTAAAAGTAATATTGAGAATATTTTTTTATTTATTGTATACTCCATAATTAAAAATAGGTCCTACTACAAACATTTTTTGACCATCTTCACGCTCATAAGCAAAAATTAATAATTTTACCCCGTCAATATTTTCACCAATAGCATTTTCGTGAGTCAAAACTTTATTCATTTTTTTACCTACTTCATAATGTTGAGTAAAATTACTTATAAAAGAATGATCATCCTCAGTTAAAGATTCCTCGCTTAATTCTTTTTTAACTATCCCTTCAACTCTTTCCAATTGTTCTATAAAATCATTAAAACTAGAATCAACCGAATGTAATTCTTTGGTTATTTCCAGACTGTCTAACAATCCTTGAAGCATTTGGGTGTTAGCCTTCATTTCTTGAACAAAAACCAAACCAGGCTCTATATAATTAAAATTACGAGATTCCATAATATTGCTATTGCTGCCAAAATCTCCAAAACCAACTTCTTCATTTTTCTTTTCATAGATTTGTAACTTATCTGCGCTTAATTGTAAATTTGCAAGAGCACCTGAAACAAGCGCCACATTTCTATCTAACCAATCTTCTTGCTGGGTGTAAATTGAATTAGAATCCCAATCACTCTTTATCGACTTTTCTATCATATACCAGGTACTCCAATAATTACTGTTATGCCAAGAATCCATAGTAAAACCATCTAATTGTCTTTTTACTAGCTCTACTTGCTCATAATATCCATTATATTCTGAATTAATATCAAAAATATTTTTTTTGTATTTTAAAGAAGTGAACAAATTTACAATGTCATAGTTAAAGGCCTTGCACCTCAATCCTCCAATATCTCTTTTTTTACATATAGTATCAAGTAATCTTTCTTGTCCTTCATATAGGCCTACCTTTGGATAAGTAAAACTTTTATAGATGTAATCGCAAGGGACATAAGGCTCAGATAAAATTCTCATTCCTATTTGAGGACGAGTAGTGGTTGTATTTATATAATTTCCACTAATTTCAACCTTCTTCAAATCATTAATGATTTCTTTTTGTATATTATTAAGACTAATATCAATTTCTTCTAAATCTTTGCCCCAAAATTCTTCTTTTAAATCATATTCATCTCCCAAAACATCGCGTAAAGCGCTCTGGTATTCCAAATAAGTTGAACCTCCTCCAAGACCCTTGAAAAAAGATAAAACTTTATAAACTTGAGCCCATTTATTTTTTAAAACCTGCTCCTTATAAAAATCTTCAGAAACTAAAAACGCAGTCAACATATTAATTCTCCAATCCGCCTTATCGGCATAACAATCAGGGCAACTGTCTTCTTTATAAAATAAGGGGAGATTAGAATTAAGCCAACGAGACGCTAAATAATAATTACGTAAACGAGCATCTTTTATATATTCCTCTGGAACATTAAAATAATTATAATCTCTCATATAAAGCAATACCGGAGATTTCGTATATTCTTTTTGCTCAGATTCAATGAAAGCAACTTCAGGAAGAACATCAACTTTTAAATAGGCTGGAATTTCCATGTAGAAATCATAAGACTCTTTAATACTAAACTTAGTCTGATCAACAAGATCCTGCTCTTTTATTTGATCCTGATTTGGCTCTAATAACTTTAAAGCGACAGCAAAATAAGCAGCCTCTCTACGAGACGCCTCAAGAATAGGATCGTTCGTTAAACCCTTTAAACTGAGCAAATTTTCATATCTGTCCTTAGCTAGACCATACAAATGCTTATTTATATCCCATAAATTTTCAAAAAATATCACTCTTTCTATTTCTTTGTAATTACTTTCAAGAATATTGTGATAATAATAAACCAAAAAATCCTTGGTTAAAACAGTGGGAATGCCTTCGGATTCTAATGTTCTATAAGAGCTAAAAAAATCATTTCCTTCTCTAAATTTATTCTCTAAGATAGTAAATCCATTATTATTTAAAGAATCAAGCTTGCTCTCCAAGTCTATTTTCCTATTTAACTCATAATAATTAGAAACATCCGTTTTAACGTTCATGGGCAATTCATAGCTATTAAAAGTTATACGAAAATCTTCCCTTGGCTCTTTATAAAAATCACCAAAAAATAAATTCTCAGCTTGCACTGAGGTGGTGGCCATAATGTTTCCCTCGCTTCCTTTTTCACCCCCCTCTGGTAATCCACCAAAAGGAGACGAGGTGGAAATATTGTTGTCATTTCCTTGATCAACTGCACCCCTATTTTTATATTTAGAAATAATCTTACCTGCAAAAAATATTCCTAAAATAATAAAAACTAAAACCAAACAAAAAACAATAAAAATTATAATATTACGAGTTTGATGCTTTATTTTAGAATTAAAATCGTCCTGAGCAAACCCCTCTCCTTCTAATTTTTTATTTTTTTTAAATTGATCGTCTATGAACATAAAATTATTTTAGATATTTTTGTTGATTAATTTCGTGCTCTCTAAATGTTCTAGAAAAAACAGTTTTTCCATTGTCAGAGCTACTTAAAAAATAGTTGTACTCTGAGGTCTCGGGGTAGATGGCCGCTTTTATAGCTTGTAACCCCGGATTACAAATTGGACCAGGTGGAAGTCCTGCATTTTGATAAGTGTTATATGGAGACTCTATCTTCGTGTCTTCTATGCTGTAGCGATATTTATTCTCACCTAAGGCGTAGCCAACGGTAGCACAAGAACGAAGAGCCTCACCGTTTTCTATTTTCTTCCAAAAAATACCCGAAACCAAAGCCATATCATCCCTACTGGAAACTTCCTTTTGTATAACAGAGGCCATTACAATAATTTCATCTAAAGTTTTCCCTTGATTTTTTATATCCTCCCTCATCTCATCTGTTACCTTCTTATCAAAATTTTCAAGCATTTTAGAAGCTACAACCTGTGGACCGCTATCTTTATATATTCTATAAGTATCAGGAAACAAATAACCTATTAAGCTCTCCCTATTCTTTATTTCCTTTATAAAATCGAAATCACTATAATAATCATTTATTTTGCATTGTACAGATTCATTTTTAAGAAGTCCCGTAGAAACACCTACAACTTCAAGCCAATCTTCTTGGCTAAACATATCCTCTTTTTCAAAATACTGCCCTATCTGTCTATTATTCCAACCTTCAATTAAAATTATATTTTTTTCTTGTCCAACCACCTGTCCAGAAGTTAATATAATAACTATTTCTTTAGGAGGAATAGAAGTGTTTAGAATGTATTCCCCTGCCTGAAAATCCTTTTCTAATTCCCTTAACCAAACATAAGTTTCAAACCAAAAATTAGATCTTATTAAACCCTTTTCCTTTAAATTAAAACTTATTTCATTAACGCCCTCCCCTTCCTCTATGACAAAAGAAACGTCTTTGCCTGTTTTTTCTACTGGGCTATTAACTCTATAATAATAAAAAACTAAACTTAAAAATAAAGCTGATATTAAAACTAATAAAGCTAAAACGATTATTTTTTTTACGTTCCTCATCTATAAAAATATAAATTATAAATACTCATCCAAGCCTTCCTTTTTCATTTTTTTGACCAGATTACTTACATTTACAACCTCTTCTTTTGGAACAACTATCAAAGCATCCTTTGTGTTTACCACCACCATACCCTTTAGACCCACTCCTGCCAGAATCTTATTATTATCTAAATTATACAACAAACTATCACTTGTGTTAAGCGTGCACACTTTACCTTGTATAACATTATCATCTTCATATTTCTCAAGAGCCTTTTTCAAAGCATATAATGTGCCGGGATCACTCCAACCCATATTTGTTTTTAATACCACTGCCCCAGATAAATCAACTTTTTCTATAATAGCCCTGTCAAAATGAGTAGCCTCAGCCTCTTCATATTTTCCACCTACAACTGCATCATAAATATCCTTAGCCAACTCTTTATATTTATCTTCTAAAAAATTAACTGAAGTTATAAAATAACCAGGGTTCCAAAAATATTCTCCTGATCTAAACATTCTATCACAATCCTCCTGTGAAGGTTTATACTTCCAACCTTCAAAACTATAATAATCAATACCATCCAAATTTCCTATTTTTTTTCCTATTTTTATCCAACCTAAGTTATTATTAGCAAATCTAGCCCTCTCTCCCAAAAAAACAAAACGATGCGGATTCTCTTCTATCAATTTTTTAGCATTTTTTAGGGCATTAATAAACTCATCACTTTTATCCATTAAATGATCCGCCCAAAGAATTGCCATAGGACCATTTATGCTTCTTTTTTTTAATTCATTAACACAAAAACAAACTGCGGGTCCAAGATTTCTTTGAGCTGGCTCCACAAATATATTTTCCCTGGGTAATCTTGGTAATTGCTCCAAAACCTCATCTTTATATCTGTCTATTGTTTGGATATAAATATTTTCAACGCCAAAATGAGGAGCCACCCTGTCAAAGGCCAACTGTATGGTTGATTTATCATTAAAAATTTTATCAAACTGTTTTGGAGAATTAATCCGTGACAAAGGCCAAAGACGAGTCCCCTTGCCTCCGGCAAAAATAACTAATTTCATATATTTAATTTATATTTATTTTTCGCTATCTTATTTATCGTACTAACAAAATCATCAATATTCAAATTTTTCTTAGAAAAATAATAATTTGCTCCTTGGTTTAATAATCTATCAACATAATCTCCTGTAATTTCAGAAAATAAAACAATCGGAATATTTAATAAATTATTTTCCTTCTTAATTCCGGTTAATATTTCTTGACCGTAAGAAAAAGGTAAATCTGGCTCCAATATTATAAAATTAGGACTATATATTTTAACCTCCTGAATTAAAAACCAATTATTACTTAAATCATAAGGTAATTTTACCTCAAAACCCTCGTAGGAAAACTTAGCTTCCAAGCTGGAAGAAAAAAATTTATCCTTCTCAATTATAAAAATCTTAACCATATTTTTAATCCTTAATTATTTTTCTCTTATCTAAAATATTTAAATTATTTTTAATTTTTTCCACCAATCTACATTATTTCTGTACCAATTTATAGTTTCCGCTAAACCTTGATCAAAATCTATTTCTGGCTTCCAATTTAATTCTTTACTTATTTTAGAATAATCTATGGCATATCTTAAATCATGCCCCAATCTATCTTCAACGTATTCTATTTTTTCGTCTCCATAATTCATTATCTTTAAAATTTTTTTGGTTATCTCCATGTTACTAAGCTCATTTCCTCCCCCCAAACAATATGTTTCCCCTATTTTTCCTTTCTTAATAATCATATCAACTCCCCTATTATGATCATCAACATGGATCCAATCTCTTATATTTTTTCCGTCTCCATAAACAGGAATTTTTTTATCAGTCATTAAATTTGTAACAAATAATGAAATTAATTTTTCGGGAAATTGATAAGGACCGTAATTATTGGAACAATTAGATATAGTAACAGGGAGATTGTGGGTATAAAAATAAGAACGAACAAGATGATCAGAGCCTGCCTTGGAAGCGCTATAAGGACTTCTCGGACTATAGGGTGTATTTTCTCTAAAAGGCTTATCTTTAAAATCTAATTCTCCGAAAACTTCATCAGTGGAAATGTGATGAAATCTAATATTCCCATTTTTTCTAGCTGCTTCAAGTAAATTAAAAGTTCCTTCTATATTAGTCTTAATAAAATCAGAAGCATTTTCTATTGATCTATCAACATGAGTCTCAGCTGCAAAATGAACTATTAATTCATTTTTCGAAACAAGCTCGTTTACAAGATTGAAATCACAAATATTTCCTTTTACAAAATTGTAATCAGAATTATTTTCTAAATCTTTTAAATTGTCTTCATTGCCAGCATAAGTCAAAGCATCCAAATTAGTAATTTTATCCTCTGGATAATTCTTAAACCAATAATGAATAAAATTGGAGCCAATAAAACCGGCTCCTCCGGTTACCAAAATTTTAGTCATATTTATTTTTCAATTTCTTTTTTAATTTTATTTTTTACCCCCTTCATATCATCCTCTGATAATTTTTTAATATTATCGAGGTCAATTGAACTACCATGGCCATCATTATCAAACCTGGGCACAAGCCAAACATGGGCATGATGCACTTCTTCTCCTAAAATTAAGGAAATTAGAAAATCAGTTTTCAAGGCCCTTCGTATTGCTTTAGCTATTTTACCGACTACCCTATAATAATCAATCAGACTCCCCTCTCCCTCCGAAGGAAGATCCCACACCCAGCGGTAATGTTTTTTGGGTATTACTAAAGTATGTCCGGGATTTCTGGGATTAATATCTAAAATAGCTAAAAAATAATCATCTTCATAAACCTTATAAGAAGGTATCTCTCCAGATATAATTTTACAAAAAATACAATTTTCCATAAATCTATTTTAAAATTAATCTATTTTATAAGGAGACTCGGAATCTGTCTCCCATCTAATTTCATCTATTTCTTCTTTTTTATCTACTCCTTTATATAATTTATCTGGAAAATTTATACTTAAAGCGTCTATTTTTGATACACATTTATATCCATGAACTACCCCAGGAGGGACTATAACTAATTTAGGCGAAGATTCTCCCACCTTAATCTTTAAATATTCTTTGTAAGTGGGGCTATCCTCTCTTCTGTCCCAGAGATGTAATTCAAAGTCACCAGGACCAACAAAAACAAAACAATCTGACTGATAAACATGCTCGTGTGGACCACGAACGATACCTGGTTTGGTTATGCTAATATAAGACATAACCGACGTATAATCTAATTCGTCCTGTCTATATATTTCAGTCAACCATCCTCGATCATCATTAAATTTTTTTAAATCTTTTACTTTTACTCCTTCTATCATATATTCTTTTTAATTAATAATCCATTTTGAGCGCCCTGTTTAGTTATCACTGAAGCAGAATTCTTAGCTCCTAATTTTAATGACTTTTTAATATCACCTTTATAGATCTCTAAACCAGCCACAAAAGAAGAATTAAAAGCATCTCCTACCCCGGTTGTATCCACTTTAATTGTCTTGACAAGACTTTTCTGGTGATAAAATTTATTCCCATCATAACAGTCTGCACCATCTTTTCCCTTGGTAATGACAACAATAGAAGGGCCCATTTCCTTTAAACATTTTAATAAATTATTTGAATTATTTAAAAATCTATTTGTTTTCTTTTTATAATCCTTATGCGAAATCACCAATTCTATTGCTTCGTCTTTATTT
>JAIOTG010000103.1 GCA_021106995.1 bacterium | reverse complement strand
CGCTCTTGGGCCCGTCTCCATTTTCCCCTGAAACCAAGCAACCGCCAAATTTTTAACTAAATACTCACTAGCCGCCATACCTGGATTATCAACATATTTATATTTTAATCCAATATCATCCAATATTTCCTTAATTTCTTCGTTGCTGAATTCAGGTCCTTTATAAAGATCTTTAATTTTTTGGATGGGAGCGCTTGGATTGTTTTTATGGTAAACATAAAGTGCTGAACCAACAGCCAAGCCAGAGTCTCCACAATTAGGATAAACCCATTGAAAGTCAAGTTCATCTGTATACCATAATTTTTGATTAAATTTAACATTCAAGAAAAATCCACCGGCACATAAAATATTTCTAGTTTTTTCCTTCTTAAGCCATGGTAAAACCAAATTCATTGCCTGCTCCTCCGAAATCCTTTGAACCTCGGCTGCAAAATCCTCTCTTCCTAATTTTTCCAAATAAGGCACTAACTCTTTGCTCATCTTGCCATGATAATGATTTGCTCCGTGATCATTCCATCTTCCCCATTCTCCAAAATCAATAGCATAAGAAAGCTCACCATCCTTAAATTCAGGATGCAAACCTTTTAGAGCCCCTGGCTGAGCCTTGCCATAAGGAGCTAAGCCCATAAGCTTCCACTCATCACTTCCGTGTCTCCACATCATCGCCTCCGTGGCAGAAGAATAAAAAAAGGCAAGGGAAGAGCTTTGATCAAAAGAAGCTAATTTGGTTATTTGGTTATTTTCGAATCTCCAAATAGCATTGGAAACACCATTCCCAACCCCATCCATGGTTACTATTAGAGCCTTCTCATTGTTCAATCCAGATGTATAAGCAGCTGAAGCGGCATGACTAAAGTGATGATCCACGCACTCAATCTTACATTTTTGGGATAATTTTAATTTTTTTTGATAGAGAGGTAAAACCGGTCTATTCTTATCGTTAGAAATCCCAAAAAGATTTTTTACATAACTTTTAGAAATTTCTTTAAACCCAGGTGTTTCTGAAATTAACTCTTTTGGAATATCAAAAAAAGAAAAAAAATGACTTTGAATTTTAGAATTTGCTATTGCTAAAAAATCAATATCCTCACTTGATATCTCGGCTGTTTTCAAACAATAATTAATAGCATTTATAGGAAAAGATGTATCATTTTTCTGTCTAGTAAATCTCTCCTCTTGAACGTCGGCAATTATTTTACCATCTATAATTACTGCCGCTGAAGAATCATGACCCTGGCGGACTCCTAGAATAATCATAATTTTATTTATTATTAAGTAATTTTTTTAAAAAAACAACAAAATTGTTATTTAAAATTTCCGGGGAATAATATTTATCAAATTTTTCTTGTAATTTTTTGCCCATTTCTTTTCTCAATTCAACATTTTCTATTAAAACTTTTAATTTATTATACCAAGCCTCCGTACTATAAACAACAAAACTATCAAAACCATCATTTATAATCTGATGAGCAGAAGGAAACATATCACTAACTACCGGGATGCCACACTGCATAAATGGAAATATTCTTCCTGGGTTGCTGGAAGCTTTAAATCTTAACAAGTAATCTGTTTTATGCTCATTAAATTCTCTTTTAAAAAATGATTTTTTTATCACTGCCTTTAGACTTTCTTGGCTTGGTATCAAACCAGGGATAATTCCTATATCGGATTTTGATAAATGCTCACCATAAACCTTTTCATTCCATTGAACATAATTCAGGTTTATTTTTTTAGGCTTCCAATTAATTTTACCAAATTTCTCTACGTTATAAATAACCTTTAGCTCAATATTAAAATCGTCTCCCAGTTTTTCTATAGCATCTGTAATTCTGGGAACTGCTTCTTTAAGATGAATCTTATTGCCATGATAACAAATAATTATTTTATCACTATTATTGCACTCTTTTTCTACCAGAGAAACATTTGGATAAATATAATAATCAAAAATGTTTACCTGGGAACTATAATAATCCCTCATTTCAATGCCGTTTGCTAAAATAAAATCAGCTTCTTCGGGCTGAATATCCTGAGAAGGTCTAGGATCAATAACACCTATCAAGGCCCCGGGATTTTTTTCTCGGACACTTTTAATATTAAAATCATAACCCATTAATAAAATAATGTCATAATTCTCATAATCATCCCGAAAACTCACAAAATCAACACCTTCTATATTATTTAAAAGATCTAATTTTTGAAGATTTAAAACAGTAGATACTGCTTCTTTATTTTCTGTATTAAACAATATTTTCATAATTTACTTTATTTTTATAACTCCCCATAATTCACCAAATTGAATAGAAAAACTCTCAAGGTTCCAACCACTTTCGTCTAACTCTTTTTTTAAACCATCTTCCGTATATTCTATAAAATGAGTGGGGTCTAATTTATATTTATAATTATTTTCTTTTTTATAAACAGTAATCCAATCTCGCGTGATCATAGGGACTCTAATTAAAATTGTATTTGATAATTTATGCAAACTTTTTAAAAAATTAATTCTATCATCTATGTGTTCCAAGACATTAGATAAAACAATTTTGTCAAAATTATCTATATTAAAAAGAGAAAAATCATATTTAGTGGCATCGCCCTGAACAAAACGAATATTATCTTTTTTAAAATTTTTACTTGATTGCTCCACTTTTTCTCCAACTTTCTCTATTCCTATAACCATTTTTGCCTTCTGGGAAATAGAATTTGTTAACATTCCATTGCCGCACCCAATATCTAATATCACATCCTCTTTATTAATATTATCTATAAAAAATTTGTGATAATTTAATATTCTATGTTTAGGATGTTTTCCTTTTTGCTCCAACATTACTATGCTAGAAATATAATTATAACTACAGTTATGCAAAAAAACAAGAAATTTTATTAAAAATTTTTCCATTCCTGTTTTTAAAATAATAATTTTAAAAATTTTTTTCATATATTAATTTTGTATAAAATCTTTATAAATTTTAATTTCTTTTTTAATTTGCTCATCTAAAGAATAATTTTCCTCTATAAACGTCCTAGCTTTTTCCCTTAAATCCTCAAGATTATTTTTATTTTCTACTAAATAAATTATTTTTCCCCTTAAATCTTTATAATCGGTTTCTGAAATAATACCATTTATACCATCTTGAACAATATCACGACTCCCCTCAACATTAGTAGCTAAACATAATAAACCACAGCTCATAGCTTCAAGTAGTGTCTTGGGCGTTCCTTCGTAATGGGAGGGAAGGACAAATATCTCATATCTGTTCAACAAGACCGGTAATTCACTATTGGGAAAATTTCCCAAAAAGTTTATCTTGACCTCAAATTTTTTGGCACGGCCCTCTAGTTCATCTTTTAATTCTCCACTCCCAATTATATCCAAACCCACTTCAGTTCCTTTTAAAGCTTCCATTAAAGCAAATAAATTTTTTTGCTTATTTAATCGACCCACAAAAAGAATCCTATTTTGATATTTTTCCACTCCTCTATCAGACTTAAATTTATCAATGTTTATAAAATTAGGTATAACATCAATTTTATTAGGATTATATTCCTTTTCAATATATCTTTTATCAGAGCTAGACGCAACAAAAGAAATATCACAATTTTTATAAACAAGTTTTTCAATAAATTTAGCTATTTTAAAATATTTATTTTTCTTCTGAGCAAACAATGACCAAACATAACCACTCCTAGATACAAAAATTATTTTCTTATTAATTTTTTTTACAATAACGCCCGCTTGAGAACCTTTCATCTGATTAAATTTTATAAAATGACACTTCTTAATATAATTGTATTTTAACAAAGGAAATAAAAATGCTATTAAAAAATTAAGAGGAATAAAAGGGATTTTAATTCCAAGGGGCACTATTTCTATATTAGACTCAAAATATTTATTAAACTCTTTATCTTTGTTATTTCCATAAGTAAAAAAATAGATTTTATTAAAATGCTTGGCCAATTTATTATACGGCTCAATCTCCCTGTGAAACATCCCAATCTCATACCATCTCTCAAGACTAAGACCCTCGGTCATAAAAAAACCAAGGTTATAATCTTTTAAATTTTTTTTATTATTACTATTCATAATTATGTTTTTTTAAAAAAACCCCTCATCATTCCAAGTCCCTTATTAAAATTACCAGCCAAGAATTGTCTCAATATCCAACCTAGACTATTCCATAGGAAAATAAACCTATTTACAAAACTATCCTTACAGTTAGATCTGAAAATAATTTTCCTATTCTGACTCTCTTTTTCCCCAATCAGGAAATCATTCTCTCTTGAAGTCTTCACGTGATTATGAATAACTTTTGCCCCTGGCTCTATTATAAAAAAATAGCTCCTTGCTTTTGCTCTCATACAAAAATCAACATCTTCCAAACCTGTTCTGCCACCACTAAAAGTAGGAAATAAAAATTCTTCTGCTAAATCCTTTCTGTAAGAAGACACTCCTCCATGAGAATAAAATCCTTTTTGTTTTTCTTTAATATATTCATCCCAAACCTGAAAACCTGTTTTTGTAACATTCCAACTAAAGCCCCCAGAATCAAGAAGAAAAATTTTATTATAAACCTTTTCAAATTTAGTCTTTTTTCTACTTCTCTTAATCAAGCCTCCAACTCCAATTAATTTATCGTCTTTATTTTCTTTCCAAATATCCATTATCTTTATAAAGTAATCAGAATCATCAATAATAATATCGTCATCAAAGAAAAAAACTATATCATAGGAAGCAATTTCCAGTGCCTTGTTTTTAGATTCTGAAAGCCCTCTTCTTTCCTTTTCATGATCTTTTTTATAATAATTTAAAAAAACGTTCTTCTCTTTAAAAATAATTTTGTATTTATTAATATACTCATTGTCCAGATCGCCATCATCAATTATTAAAACCTCACTTGGTAAAAGATTTTGCCCCAATACTGAATTTAAAAAACTACTTAAATCCTTTGGCCTATTATAAGTTGGCACTACTACAGTAAATTTCATATTATTTTTTAATCTTATTTTTTATAAATGTTTTAAATCTATTTAATTTGTAATAGACTCTGTTTCCAAAAAAGGAGAAAAATAAATAAAAATAACTTTTAAAATTCAAGGGGTTGTTTTTAATCGATTTCAAGAAGAATCTTCTCGCTAAAGCTGTCTCCCCGCTTAAAGTATATCTAGTGCCATCATATCTAAGCTTGTTACTCAATACCCTTTTATTATTTTCATAAAGCTCTCCGTGTTTTTCAAAAATATAATTTATATCATTTTTTTTATCATCTCCCAAGGTATTAGTTATTCTTCCATCATGAATAAAATAATAAAACAGAGGTTCATTAATAAAATCAAATTTAAATTTTCCAGCCAACCTTATTCTCATATCCCAGTCTTGTCCGCTTTTTAACTTTTCATCAAAACCACCAATAACATCAAAAACTTTTTTTCTATAAATCATCCCACTACCTGGCCCAATATAATCCCTCATTAAAACATTCTCTAAGACATTCTTCACTCTAATAATTTTTACCAAATCTTTTTTAGCACTCCTCTTGGAAACAAGAAAATAATCACAAGCTATAAAATCAACACCTTGATTAACTTCTAAGAAATTGATTTGTTTTTCCAACTTTTGAGAAAGCCATTTGTCATCTGAATCTAATATGGCTATCAAATCACTGGACGATTTCTTTATTCCAAAATTTTTAGGGCTAGCTGCTCCTCCCGAATTTTTCTGATAATAATATTTTATTCTTTCATCCCTTTCTTGAAAATCTAAAACAATTTTTTTAGTATTATCAGTAGAACCATCGTCCACCACTATCAACTCAAAATCCTTAAAACTTTGCTTTAAGACACTATTAATAGCTTCTCTTAAAAAATCAGCTCTGTTATATGTCGGAATTATTACACTTACCTTTGGCATATTAATTTATTATTTCCAAAAACTCAAATCTCTTTTTAATAACTTCTCTAACTTTTTTATATCACTTTTATAAATTTCTCTTAAATATTTCCTATCACCATCCTCTATTAAGACATCCTCTTTATTGTTTTCCATTACTGTTACTTTTATTTTATTTCTTTTTAATATTTTCTTTAAAAATTTATACACTCCTATTTTCTGAAAAAACTTTTCAAACCTACTTTCTCTGGAAATTAACCCTCTAATTGAATATAAAAATTTACTTAAATATCTATTTTTTTCTTTAAACGTTTTAACCCCAGTCACATTTTCCTTCTCTGTTATTTTTTTAGGAACAAAATTGTCGTCAACTCCTAGAAATCTATATATCTTTTTTATTTCTCTCTCAGGATTACTTTTCAATTCTTCGTAAGCCAATATTAAAATATTTTCCCTTGGGAATAAATCAAAATATTTTTTTAGTTGACCATAATAGTTTCCTCTCTTCACTATTTCATTGTCCCTTCTTACAGCTTCTCCAAACTCATTATATATACTTAGTCTTCCTTTTGTATATACATTAAACTTATAGTGAGATATGGCTCTATCAACTGGATTTCTAAGACAGGCTACTATTTTCACATTTGGGAAATGTTTATATATCAGATCTGGCGCTTCTTTAGAAAATATATAACTAGGGGTATATTCCCCTTTTATTTTATCACGGGAACAATTATCAAAAAAAGATTTATAATATTCTATTCCCTTCTTATAATTATCAGGTCTATCAAAAAAATGTAATTCCTTCTTAGAACTATCGCAAATTTCAGGATGCTCTATTAAACATTTAAAAATCCATGACGTAGCAGCCTTCATCACTCCTATTCCGATAAAATCCGGTGCTAAATTATTATTTTTCTTTTTCATATTATTTCCAAATTGACAAATCTCTGTTTAATAATTTTTCTAAAATTTTAATATCCTCTAAAAAATATTTTTTAAAATCATTTTTTAAATCCTCGGGAATTTTTGGCTTTTCAGCCTGTTTACGGTTTGTTTTGTTTACAAAAATTTTTATATTATTAATAAATAAAAATTTTGAAAGCATGGGCATTGACTTCATTTTTCTATAAATACTCCTTCCCGCCTTTTGAACTTTGGGAAATCTAAGCCCATGTGTTCTATTTAAATGTTTATCATGAAAATTGGGTACAAATTTTTTATCGGCACCGATAAACGAATAAATATATCCGATTTCTCTTTCTGAATTTTTGGAAACACGCTCAAGTATTATCGGTAAAACATTTTCTTTGGTAAAATTATCAAACCACTT
>JAIOTG010000087.1 GCA_021106995.1 bacterium | reverse complement strand
TTTTAAAAATATTTTAGATAGAATTCCCCTAATCGTTGCTTGATTAATGGTTTTTCCTTCATTGTCTATAAAAAACACTCTATCACCATCCCCGTCAATGGCTATGCCTAAATCAGCCCCTTCCTCTAAAACCTTATTTTTTAAGTCTATCAAATTTTCTTCTTTTATTGGATCAGCTTCGTGGACTGGAAAAGTTCCATCTATTTTAAAATTCATTTTTATTAAATCACAAGATAATTTTTCAAACATTTTTTCTGTATATTGAGAACCCATTCCATTAGCAGGATCTACTACCACTTTAAGAGGCTTTATATTTTTAGGATTAAAAAATTTAAAAGCATGGTTGATATGTGCCTCTAGTGTCTTGTCGGTTTTTATAACTTCCCCCTTTAAAGTGCTCTTAAGAGCTTTTTTAGAAGATATTATTTTTTTTAGTTCGTTTATTCCAGTTTCTCCGCTTATTGGTTTAGCTTTATCGCGTGTTAGTTTAAAACCGTTCCATTCTTTTGGATTGTGTGAAGCTGAGACTATTATTCCTCCGTCACAGTTAAAATAAGAAACACCAAAATAAAAACTAGGGGTTGATAATTGGCCAATGTCTAAAACATCAGCACCAGCATCTGTTATCCCCTTAATTAGAGAATTTTTTAAGGATGGGGTTGAAATTCTAGCGTCTCCACTTACGGCAATTGTTTTTTTACCATCTCCTTTTTCTTTGTTCATTAAGTAAATAAAAGCAAGTCCTAGTTCATAGGCAAGTTTTTCGTCTAGATCTTGTTTATAGATTCCTCTAATATCATAAGCCTTAAAAATTTTAGGATTTAAAATCATATTTTTAGATTATTGTTTATTAATATTTTTATACCTTTTTTTGTATTAAATTCCAAATAGCTCCAAGGCCTAGCCATAGAGCGATGAGACTAAACATAAAGCCGATTTCAGGAAGTGAAAAAATAAACCAGAGCAAAATAACACCAACGACCATTTCTTTCATTAGACTTGTTTTTTTAATTTTTAATTTTTGTAAAATAAGCTTTCCGATTAAAATACCGACAAAAACCCGAGTCACTATAATTATAATTATATAGGATAATAATAAAATCAGAGAAATAGGAATTCCAATAATTGTAAAAAGCAAGACAATACAGACAATAGGAGTTAAAAACATTATTAATGTGCCTTTTCCAAGTGTTGTTAAGGGTTTTTCTTTTATTGAGGCGATAATTTTTAAAGTCTCTCCTTTCATTATTGAGATTAAGACAAGACCGATAAAAAGAGCTGAGAAGGTTGAAATAAAAAATTTCCACCACCAGGAATTAAAATTTTTTTTCTCATTTTTGTATTTACTATAACCCAGATTTCCTTTTATTTTTGCTGTTTCTGATACAAGCCCGTCTTCTCCTGCTTTATAGAAAATATTACCAGAGATATCGGCCCCGTCTTCTACAATTAGGGCCTTGGGGATTAGCCCCTCTCTTTTATCAAGTCTTATTTTTGCATCTTTTCCAATTTTATTATTAATAACAAGTCGAGATCCAATCATATTTAAATTTCGGCCTATCTCTCCTTCTAGGTTTGCTTCAGCCCCAGCAAAAAGTAGACTCCAATTTGTTTTACTATCTTTGGTTGTTTTTAAATAGGGCCCGACCGCATAGATGTTTTTTTCAACAATACCATTTATTGTAATAGATTCCCCTACCACCTTAACTCCTCCTTTTATAGTTCCGTTAATTTCAATATTTAAACCAGCACCAATAAAATCTCCTTCTATTTCTCCTTCTATTTTAATATTTTCGCCAAAGGCAATTAAATCTCCTTCGACCTTGCCTTTTATGACAATGTTTTCACCAAAGGCATAAAGGTTTTCATTTATAACCTCACCCTTTTCGACAGTTATGTTCTTTCTGTTTTTTATTTCTCCAGCTGATACGAGGAATGGAAAAACAAAAAGGCAGATTATTAAAATAAAAAAAATGAAAATTTTTCTTGTTTTTATCATATTTTTGTGTTTAAATTTAATTAAGGAAATAGTTTTTAAACTGTTTTTTAATTATATCAGTTAAATTATGGAAAAAGCAATAACAGAGTTAATAAAAAAGGCAGCAAAAAACAGAGAGGAGTTTAATAAAAATAAACGAATAATAGCTAAAAAATATAAAAAAAACATAATAAAGAATTCGGAAATATTAAAGATTTATAAAAGTTTGGTAGAGAAAAGAAAAATTAAAGAAAACAAAAAAGTAGAGGGGTTTTTAAAGAAAAGAGCTATTAGAACTATCTCTGGAATTGCACCCATAGCGGTTTTAACTAAGCCTTATTTTTGTCCAGGTAGATGTGCTTATTGTCCAGATGAAAAAGGTGTTCCCAAAAGTTATTTATCAAATGAACCAGCAGTAATGAGGGCTATTAGGAGTAAATATAACCCCTATGAGCAGGTACAATTTAGGATTAAAGCCTTAGAAGACAATGGTCATGACCCTACAAAAATTGAATTAATAGTAATAGGAGGTACTTGGAGTTTTTTTGATAAAAAATATAAATATTGGTATATAATTAATTGTTTTAAAGCCGCCAATGATTATAAAAAAAGAAAGGACCTAGCTAAATATTTAAATGATTATAAAAAAATAAAGAAAGGTTTGAAAATTACAGAGTTAAAAACTCTTTTATTAAAAGAACAAAAGAGAAACGAAAAAGCAAAATATAAAATAGTTGGATTAACATTAGAAACCAGACCAGATTTTATTAATAAAAAAGAATTAGTTGAAATGAGAGAGTTGGGAGCAACTAGGGTGGAGATAGGAGTGCAGGCCGTGGACGATGAAATATTAGAAATCAACAAAAGAGGACACGGAATAAAGGAGGTTGCGGTGGCCACTCAGTTACTTAGAGATTTTGGTTTTAAAGTTACTTATCATTTTATGCCTGGATTGCCTGGGTCAAATATTAATAAGGATTTAAAAATGTTTAAAGAACTTTTTAGCGACGAAAGGTTTCAACCAGATCAGATAAAAATTTATCCAACAGTGGTGACCAAAGGAAGCCTTCTTTATAAATGGTGGCGAGCCGGAAAATATAAACCATATAGTGACAGTGAATTACAAGAATTAATTATTAAATGTAAAAAAATTATTCCTCCCTATGTTCGTGTTATAAGATTGATTAGAGATATTCCAGGAGAGTCAATAGAGGCTGGAAATAAAATAACTAATTTAAGGCAAATAATGAAAGACAAGGGCTTGGAGTGTAAGTGTATACGTTGTCGAGAAGCAAAGGATAAAAAGATTAATAAAAAAGATTTATTTTTAAAAAATATTAAATAC
The DNA here is from genome assembly GCA_021106995.1 of bacterium. Classification (GTDB taxonomy): domain Bacteria; phylum Patescibacteriota; class Patescibacteriia; order Patescibacteriales; family JAGXOH01; genus JAIOTG01. Next base: position 554 of record JAIOTG010000087.1, on the reverse strand, counting down.
TCGGCTTCGGGCGGTGAAGAAGAATTTGTTAGTTATGAATCTAAAAGCAGAGATGTTTTATATGGTTTTGTTCGTTTAAGGTTGAAAGATAATGTAAAAAAGGATAATATTTTAATAAGAAAAGAAAAAACAGCCCTTATAAGGGAGTTGCATGTTTATGGTGAGCTAGTTTCAGAGGGAGATAAAAAAATAAAAGTTCAACACAGGGGTTTGGGAAAAAAATTAATGGAAGAGGCTGAAAAAATTTCCAAGAAGAAAGGCTTTGAATATGTGGTGGTTATTTCAGGAGTGGGAGTAAGAGGATATTATAGAAAAATGGGCTACAAGTTGGAAAAAACCTATATGATTAAAAAAATATAAATTTAATAATTAACAATTAATAAATGTCTCAAATAAAAAAAGCGATAATTGCTGTGGCTGGTTCAGGTACTAGATTATTACCAGCCACAAAAGCGATGCCTAAAGAAATGCTTCCTATAGTTGATGTTCCCATTATTCAATTGGTAGTGGAGGAGCTTGTAGAAGCGGGTGTTAGGGATATAATAATGGTGACC
>JAIOTG010000043.1 GCA_021106995.1 bacterium | reverse complement strand
GAATAACCAGAAACACTAACCCCTTCTAAGATATTAAATTTACTAATTTCCAACTTTTCCCCTATTACTCCGCTTAAATTATCCAATTCTTTTTTCACTGTATCCACCCTTAATTGTAATTCATTTAATTCTTCAATGTTTTTAGGTTTTTTATCTTTTATAATCCCAAGAATATCTTCAGTAAACTTTTGAAATTTATCATTTTTAGCTACAAAATCAGTTTCAGAATTTACTTGTAAAATATAAGCGATTTTATTATCTCCGCTTACTTCAACTTTTATCATTCCTTCACTTGCCTCATTGTCGTTTCTTTTAGAAGCTTTAGCGATTCCTTTCTTTCTTAATATTTCACTGGCCTTTTCAATATCATTATTTGCTTCTTTAAGAGCTTCTTTACAATCAACAATTCCAGCACCTGTTTTTTCGCGTAATTTTTTAATGTTTTCCATAAATTTTTTATTAAGATTTTTGAATATTTTTAATAGAGTCTTGTATTAAATTTAAAACTAATTTAATTGACTTGGTAGCATCATCATTGCAAGGTATTGGATAATTAACAGTCTGAGGATTACAATCAGTATCACAAGTTCCTACTACTGGTATATTTTTATTTTTTGCCTCTTCAATGGCTATCTTTTCGGTTCCAATATCCCAAATAAATAAAGCATCTGGCATTTTTTTAAGCTCACTGACTCCTCCAAATTTCTCTTCTAATCTTTTTATTTCCTTATTAATTTCCAACTGCTCTTTTTTAGTATACTTATCAAGCTTTCCAGCCTCCCTCTCTGAAACCAAATCATTGTATTTCTTTATTGATTTTTTTATAATCAAAAAATTAGTTAAAAGACCACCTATCCATTTATTATTAACATAAGGCATTTTTAACTCTTTAGCTAAGTTTTCAATAGATTCTCTGGCTTGATTTTTAGTTCCGACAAAAAGAACCACTTTTCCTTCATTGATTAATTTTTCTACAAATTCTAAGGCAGTTGCTAATTTTTTCTGACTTTCTACTAAATCAATAATATGAACTCCTTTTCTAGAAGTAAAAATATAAGGCTCCATTTTAGGATGCCAATTACTTGTTCGATGTCCGAAGTGCATTCCTGCATTTAACATCTCTTCTAATGTTGGTAATTTTTCCATAAATTTCTTTTAATTACTATTTTTAAAAAATCGCGATTTATTCCACCTTGTTTTTAAAAAACAAGGCAGATAAATTAAAAAAACCTTTTAAAAGGTTTTTAATGTAAAAAACCGGACAAAGAAATCTTTAAAAATAGATTAAGATTTAATATTAATTTTCTTTACTATAACTCAAAACTTATCTTGTGTCAATAAAAGCTTGGTATTACGACACTTAAATTGTTTCTATTGATTTTTATTTTAATATATGGTATATATTTATATTAAAATAAAAATTATTTTTAAACAAGGAGACTACCGAGTCTATAAACTGGTTTTTGTTTTTAATTTTTTAACCCAAAAAGGAGGGGTAATCTTGGAAGGAAACAATAATTGGAAGGGGTTGGTGGACGTAAAAACAGAAAGTGGTACGGTGATGCAGGGACGTTGGAATAATAAAAGCCTCGTAATTGAAACAAGAAAAAAAGGGGGGGGAGATACTTGGAAAGAAGTCCAGACGGCTGACAAGCTTAAAATGTACAAACCCGCAGCCGAAGAAGATTTTAAAAGATGGGCAAAAGCTCAATAATCAAAATTAACAAAGGCTCTAGCTTTACTCGCTAGAGCCTTTTAAAATATTTTTTATAGAAATGTAAAATTCTCTATCCTCTTTTAAACTTAATATTTTTTGAATCTCACTAATAGGTATCCATTTGGCATCCTTAACATCATTTTTAATTTTTTCCACTTTTTCTTCAACAGTTTCAAATAAAAACATATCAATAACAAGCATTACGGGCTTACCATCAGCAACGGGGCGACTATATTTTCCTAAATTTTTACTTAAAGAAATTTTTTTAACTCCAGTCTCTTCGTAAATTTCGCGTTTTGCAGCCTCTAGAGGTGTTTCACTTGCCCCTATCTTCCCTTTAGGAAAAGCCCAACCTCCAGTTTGTTTAATTTGAATAAGTATTATTCTATCCTTATTTTTAACAATACCTCCAGCACATTTAATTATCCTAAAAGTTTTTTCATCTAACATACTATTAAAATCCTATTTATTTTATTATTCCGCCCCCTAAAACTTCATCCCCTTCATAGAAAACGGCGCTTTGTCCTGGAGTTATGGCTCTATTTTTTCTCTCCAATTCAACAGTGTATACATTTTCAAGACCTTTTATAATTTTTGATTTTATAGGTTTGCCTCCATATCTTATGACAGTATCACATTTAATTATTTTTTCTTTATCGCTTATAATCCAACTAACTTTTTTTACTTCAAATTTATCTCTGTAAAGATTTTTATTATTACCATCGTCACTTACATATAAAATATTATTTTTATAGTCACATTTAACTACATACAACGGCCCTATTCCGCCTAGCTCAACCCCCCTTCTCTGACCAATGGTATAAAGAGGCAAGCCCTGATGTTCTCCTAAAATTTCTCCGAACAAATTCTTTATAGGTCCCTTTTTTAAAGTTAGATTTTCTTTTAAAAATTCATTGTGATCTTTTTGAATAAAACAAATATCTTGACTTTCACTTTTTTTATAATTTAGACCATATTTTTTAGCTAATACCTTCATGTCTTTTTTAAAAAGGTTGCCCAAGGGGAAAATAACTCGAGATAATTCTTTTTGTCCTAATGTGTAGAGAAAATAAGACTGATCTTTTGTTTTATCAACCCCTTTATGAAGGCTATAAATTGTTCCCTTTTTTTTAATAATAGCGTAATGGCCAGTGGCTATATAATCATAGCCTAGATTGGAGGCTAATTTTAAAAATTTATCAAATTTGATAAATTTATTACATTTAATACAAGGATTTGGAGTTATCCCTTTTTTATAAGAATCAATAAAATAATTTATAATTTCTTTTTTAAATTCCCCTGCTATATTGACTGGATAAAATTTTATTTCTAATTGCTCACATATTTTTCTTGCAAAATTTTCATCCTCCTCCTGATCAAAGCCTAGGCGCAAGAAGACACCTAAAACATCAAAACCTTTATCCTTTAAAATTTTAGCCGATATTGAAGAGTCGACACCTCCAGACATACCTATAATAATCTTATTTTTTTTCATTTTTTAATTCTTAATTAAGCTATTAATCACTTCAAAATAACCATCAACTGTTTTTGACTTATCAAAAAATTTAACATTCTCAAAACCTTTTAAAATTAAATTTTCTCTTAATTTTTTATTCAAAACCCCCTCCTCCATCCCCCTTGCTATACTTCTAAAATCAGAAGGATTAACCAATATAGCGCAATTTCTTGTTACCTCGGGCAGACTTGAAATGGAACTTGTCAAAACCGGCACTCCACAGGCCATAGCTTCAAGAGGAGGGAGTCCAAAGCCCTCATAGAGAGATGGAAATAAAAATAAAGCGGCCATATTATAAAAATACTTTTTTTCATCTCTTGAAATATAACCTAAAAATTTAATTTTATTCTTGTTTTTAGATTTATTATAAACTTTGTATATATCTTTATTCTTCCAACCGCCGCCGCCGGCAATTATTAATTCATAATTTAACTTTGGATAATTTTTAATAAAAATATCGTAAGCTTTTATAATTCTTACTATATTTTTTCTAGGCTCTAGGTTTCCTAAATAAAGAAAAAAATTACTAGGCAAGTCATATTTTTTCCTAATCTCTTTGTATTTGTAATCTTGGGGATTTACAACTCCAAATTCTTCTTTATTTATTCCGCTCTCAACAACCTTCACTCTATCCCCATCCACACCCAAAAGTTCCACTATATCCTTTTTAGTATTTTCAGATATAGCTATTATCACATCAACTTTTTTAACCATTTTTTTAATATTCAACATAAAATGCCAAATATTTTTTCTTAAACTAAAAAATTCTGGATATCTTAAAAAAGATAAATCATGGATTGTTAAAATTGTTTTACAACGTGAGGATGTATTAAAAAAATTAATATGAGGAAAAATAAACAAATCTACCCCTAAAAGTCTATCTAATTTGGGAAAACCTAAACCTTTTTGCATTAAATAATTAAAAATTTTATTAGGATAGCGGGAATAAACAATCTTGCATTTATATTTTTTAAAATCTGGCATTTGCTTTATAATATTGCGTCCAGAATTATAAAACAATTTTATCTCATGTTCCTGATTAATTTCATTTTTAAGTAAAATCCCCAAAATTAAATTAAGCGCATATTCTGATACGCCACTATATTGCCTATCCATTAATGTTCTTATATCAATTCCTATTTTCATAAAAACTAAATTGATAGATTAGTTTTGTCTAAAATGAATTTTCTCAAATTTTTCTCAAATTTTTCTCTAGAAAAATTCTTGGAATGATTTCTTATAAACTGAGAGTCAAATTTATAACTATAAAAATTTTCAAGGCAAGCTTTAAGAGACTCTGCCTTTTGATCTTTAAAAAATAATCCCGTTTTTCCTTCTAAAACTGTTTCAGTAGCCCCGCCCTCCTTAAGTGCTACGACAGGACGACCAGAGGCCATGGCCTCTATCAATGAAATACCAAAATCTTCTACCTGGGGATGAATAAGGGCCTCTGCGTTACTATATAATTTATTTAGATGATCTCTTTCTACCCAGCCAAGAAACTCAATATTAGGATTTCCGTCTGCAATCTTTTTTAACCTTTTCATATCAACACCATCTCCAAATACTTTTAATTTCCAATTTAATTCTTTAAAAACCTCTATTACTAAATCATTTCTTTTATAAGGGGCCAAACGTCCTCCAACTAAAAAATAGGGTTTCCCAAACTCTTTATCTTTACTTTTATTTATTTTAAAATCGTTTGTTTCAACTGGCGGATAAATAACTTCTGAATTTCTTCTATAATATTTTTTAATTCTTTTTTGAACAGTATATGAATTAGCAATAAAATAATCCACCCTATCAGCGGCCAATCTATCCCAAATTCTAACTTTATTAAGAACTAAAGAGATAACTTTTTTAAAATATTTATTATATCTAAGTTCGTTTATATAGCTATGCGTATCACTCCAGAGATATCTGGTTGGAGTGTGACAATAACAAATATGCGGCGTTTCCGGTAAGGTTATTACTCCTTTAGCAAAAGAACTTGTATCTGAAATAACCAAATCAAAACTTGTTAAATCAAAAAATTCTACTGCCATAGGCATAAAAGGCATATACCATTGGTAATGTTTAACCCCACCAGGCAAACGCTGAATTATAGAGGTATCTATCTCTCTACCCTTATAATACTTGTCGGCATTATTTTTTTCATAAAGCAAGGTAAATATTTTTGCCTCAGGAAAAATATCTGCCAAAACCTTTAAAACCTTTTCAGCCCCGCCATCCTGAGCTAAGTGATCATGAACTAGAGCTACTTTCATATATCTTTAATATTATTTTAATTAGCCTCTCTTTTCTTTATTAAAGCCAAGGGAGTTCTAAGAAGTATTGATAAATCTAATAAAAAGCTCCAATTTTCTACATAATAAGTATCAAGCTTTACCTCTTCCTCAAAATTTAAATCGCTTCTACCTGAAATCTGGGCAAGTCCAGTCATTCCAGGCTTTACAGTTAAAACTTTTTTATGTCTTTGTTCATATTTGGCAACCTCTTCGGGCAGATGCGGTCTTGGGCCAACCAGACTCATGCGCCCCATTAAAACAAGAATAATTTCTGGGAATTCATCTATGCTCCATTTTCTTATAAATTTTCCAATCCTCGTGACTCTTGGGTCATCTTTTATTTTTACCAAAGGACCGTCATCTCTTAAATTTTTGTCAGATAATTCATTGTAACGCATATTATCACTACCTGGAATCATAGAACGAAATTTAAAATAATCAAACAAAACTCCACCCTGCCCAACCCTTCGCACAGGAGCTCCATCATCTTTTTTAAAAAACAAAATTGTACCTTTAGAGTCTATTTTTATTAATATAGTTACTAATATTAAAACAGGAGATAAAACTATAAACAAAGAAAAAGATCCTATAAGGTCAAAGAGTCTTTTAACTATCCTTCCCCAGCCTTCCAGGGGAGTTTTTTTAACCTCTATAACAGGCATTCCAGATATTTCCATCAATTCTGTTTTTAAGACCTTGGTCCCTAAAAGATCTGCCACATATTTAAAAATCAATTGATGCTCATCAGCGAAGTCATAAAGCCTTAAAGTCTCCACCTTTGTTAAATTAGGGTCACTTTGTATTATTTCGTCTATTCTCTTATCTTTGTTGGGATTATTTTTATTATCCTCTACAAATTTGGCTAATTCCTGACTAGTGTCTGCTGAAAAATCTCTAACTCTTTTTACTACTTCAAAACCAAAAGTTTTATCACTAGAAAATTTATTAATTAAATTATCACCCGTCTTACTACTACCAACCAAAATAACCTTTCTGACTCCAATGCCAAAATTAAACAAATATCTCTGGGTTAATCTAACAACACCCCGGGCAAAAATAATGTAAATTATAGCAAGTATCCAAGCTGCCAAAACGATAAAACGAGAATCAAAAAGTTCTCGCCTTACAAATATTAAAATAATAATCAACATCAAACCCGTGGAACAGGCTAAAATCACCTTATAAACCTCTTTTATTAATTTTCTGGCACTCTTTATATTATAAAGACCAGCAAAAGCAAAAATAGGCAACCATAAAAAAGCTACTAATAAAGTTATTTTAATATAATTATCAAAAGGAAATTCAAAAATAGCTGGCCTAATATTTGTGGTAAAATCTGAAAATCTAATAAAATAAGCTGAGATTCCAGCTAAAATTATCATTAAAAAATCTAAAGGGAGTAGTAAAAAAGAAAAAAATAGTTCTGATCTTTTCATAGTTAATTTATTTTTACAAGTAATTATAGAAATTTTATCTACAAAAATATCAAAGCGAGTTATAAGCCGGATTCTGTACTCTGTTTCTATTTCTAGAATCAGAGCGATAGTCATTTATCTTAGCACTATTATTGCTAATAGGCTTGTGCGAGTCACTTTTCATCCCTGTTTATAGAAAACAGAGGTTTACTCTTGCTCCAGGTAGGGTTTACCATCTTAAAGTGTCACCACTCAAAGAATGCGCGTAGCTCACATTGATAGGGATATCCCAATTATCAATATAAACATCACACAACTTTTCACCTTTCTCCTATCGCTCGAAAGCAACAGAATAGTATAGTCTCTGCGGCACTTTCCCTATATTCAAAATGAACACGGTGGGTGTTACCAACTACCACTTTTATTCTTGTTAAAACAAGACCAGGAGTCCGGACTTTCCTCTTCTTATTAGTTTTAAGTATAAAACTAATAAGAAGCAACTATCCACTCACTTTGATATTTTTGTAAACAAATTTTGTTTAATAAAAATATAATACAAAACAACTTTAATGTCAATATAAAATTGATTTATTTATACTATTATTAGCGGATTTCTACCTTTGCAATTTATTCATTAATTCAATATAAAATTCAAGATTATTAAGACTGGACAATCTATAGGCAAGCGGATCTTTGATCTTAAATAAATAATTTAAATAATTTCGGGAATAATTTCTTAACTCTTTTATTTTACTACCAGAATTAATGGGGTTATAATTATTTTTATACTTAGAGTTTTTAATATTTATTATATTATAAATATTTTTAT
>JAIOTG010000052.1 GCA_021106995.1 bacterium | reverse complement strand
TATATCAGGAATCACCAAATACGAAGCACCGTGCTTATTAAGATACGCAATAGTCTGACCAAGTCCAGTTAAAATACCACGTGGGGTTTCAGATTCTGCTGGCTTAAATTCCATAGAAATTATATTTTCCTTAGAAGGAGAGTAAAAACATTCATCAGGACTAGGAAAATTAGCTTGACTTCTAGTTAAAAAAATATCTGAATCAATCATACCATTTAGATGATTGCCAGATCTCCACTCCTCAAGCATTATGTTTGCAGCTTTTCTAGATTGTTGATCGTGATTTAACGGCATAAAGTTTATTCTTTTACATCAATTAAGCTATATTTTGCTAAATTACTAATACTATCATTACTCCAATTATTTAGAGTGGCTTTCGATAAAAAATTACCAAAATGTTCCGCCGCCATTGCTGGAAAAGCATTACCAACTTGCCTACATTGCTCCATACTTGAACCAACTATCTCTAAATCGTCAGGGAGCGTCTGTATTCTGGCAGCCTCTCTCACTGTCAGTTGTCGGTTTAACCAAGGATGAATCGGAAAAGCACTATGACCAGGAACCATGGTGGAGCTAGGCTTATTTCTATCGAGTCTTTTGTAAATATGGCTAAAATTCTTAATTGGTTTTTTGGTATTTTTTCCAATCTTTAAATGGTTAGGAAGTTTGTCTAAATCCATCTTTTTACCTTCTTCAATGTAAGAAAATCTCTCTTTAATAAAATCAGAATGATTCATAGGCTCATGATTATGATTTTTACTATAACTTCCTTTTGCGGCAAGGTCTGTTATCACCTCTCCAACTGTTCTATATTTTTTTTGCCAGTCTTCGGGATCTTTAAAGTATTTTGGTTTTGGCCATGGTATTGTAAGATTTTTTCTATTACCAATTAAGATAAATCTTTTTCTTGTTTGGGGCACTCCGTAATCTGCTGTATTTATTATTTTATAATCATAAGAAGTATAACCCATTTTTTCCAAATCCTTAATAATAATTTTTAGAAACGAACCGTTATCAAGACTTGCAAAACCAGGAACATTCTCCATCATAAACCAGGTTGGATTAAGTAGTTTTACATAATCAATAAAAGTATAAACAAGCTCATTTCTTGGATCTTTTTTAGAATCATGATCTTTCGTATTCACAAATCTTCTATTTCCAAATATTGAAAAACCCTGACAAGGTGGCCCCCCAACAACAATATCTACTTTTTCACCATCCAGTAATTCTTTGGTTAATTTCTTTGCTTTTTGTGTTGAAAGATCATCCTCTATATATGGAATATCTGGAAAATTCTTTCTATGCGTTTCTGCAACATATTTATTGTTATCACAGCACAATAAAGGCTTCAAACCAGCGGCCATAAAGCCCACTGTTATCCCTCCAGCACCAGAAAAAAGATCAACGAATGTTAATGGCTTTTTATTACCTTTTATCTTCTTTTTTAATTTATTTAAATTTACCATACTATTTTTACCGACAAATATATCCTTTCCAATTTCTTTTTTATTCTTACTATTTATATGATCTTTAATTGATTTTGCTATATGAGCTCCCAACAAAGGAGGAACTGCATTTCCCACAAGTATACACTGCATTTTTCTACTACCTGAAAACTTTATATTGTCTGGAAAAGTTTGTATTCTTGCTGCTTCTCTAGGAGTGAGGCTTCTATTTAGTGTAGGGTGAACAGGAAAAGCATTGTTACCCGGAACCATAGTTGAAGATTTTTTCTTTCTGTGTAATCGAATATATGTATTACCAAAATTCTTTCGCCGAATATCTAATGGAAGCTCCTCTGGTGGAGGTAATTTACCACCCTCTGGTATCAATTTATATCTTCTTACAACAATATCTCCGTGATCAAGAGTCAGATGATTCGCAACTTCACCCCCCTTGTCCACTAAATCCATAATAGCCTCCTCAACATTAGCTTTTTCTTTTAAGCATCCTATGCTTCTACATGTTGGCTTGGGATAAGTATACTTATTACCAATTCTAGTACCCACCAATATCACTCGTTGTCTGTTTTGAGGTACTCCATAATCTGCTGCATTTAATATCTTTACATACACGTCATATCCAAGTGAAGCAAAAGAATTAGCAGCCTCAACAATATATCTTCCTCCAAACATTGTCTTAAATCCTTTAACGTTCTCAAATACAAAACACTTTGGTCGCAAACCCTCTACAAGTCTCACATATGACTGAAATAAAGTATTTCTTGGATCTGAAGAATTCTTGTCACCCATAACAGAAAATCCTTGACATGGTGGCCCACCAATAATAACGTCTGGCTTTTTACCTTTTGTAATTTTTAATATTTCTTTATCAGTTAATTCTCTAATGTCTTTTTTAATAAATGGCTCATTAGGCCAATTCATTTTAAACATTTCTTCTGATTCGTCCATGAGATCGGATGAACCCAGCGATTTATATCCCGCCTCTTTAAAACCAATATCTAAACCACCAGCGCCTGTAAATAATGAAAAATATGTAAGTTTCTTTAACATAATTAAATAAACAGCGAACATCTCACCGCCATACCTTAAAGTAAATTAAAATTATTATAACAATACTTTTTTTTAAATCCTTCCGGTAAAACCGCCTATCTCCCCTCTCTCCAAACCGAATACATTTGATTATTCCTTTATTTTTCCCATTTCTCAATGTATTGGGATGGCAATTCAAAAATTAACACGCCTATTTTAATATTAGTATTTCATCTTCTTTTGACATATTAAATTTAACTAGTTAACATAATCTACTATAAGTATACGATATAAATTTAATTGGTTCAAATTTTTAATATCAAAATTAAAAATATAAAAAAACATTGAATTCTATCTGTGCAGTGATTTTTTAGTTCAACCTAATGCATTGTAGCCAAGCGAGGGGCTTCGGCACTCTAAACGCCAAATGAAGCCTTGCAGGGCTATTTGAAACCTATTTATTGGTTTAATTATCTATTGTTTTGCTAATTTACTATCTTTAACTACAAATTGATATTATATAAACAATAAAAAAAATTCTCTAAATTTAATATTTTTTTAATTCTTTTTTATTTTTAGTTTTTACTACTTCAATTAATTTATATGCGTCATCAACCGTTTTTTTAACTGATATATATTCTTTGTATTTCTTTTTATCAGGAATACAATAAGTAATTAAATGAACAAATAATTTTTTTAATTCTTTTAGCTTTTTACTATCCCTTGTAGCTAATATAATTTCCCATAATGCATTTTCGATATCCTCAACGTCATATGGTAGTTCATCGTAATAGCAAAAACCTTCTTTTTTTTCTATAAATTTTTTCTTATACTCACTTACTATTTTTTCAGCTTTTTTCATATAATTTTATTATTTATAAAATTTAATTATTATTAAACAAATTTTAAGACTTGATAAATAAATTTAGTTTACTCTTATTTCTCTAATAGTAAAATTAGGACATAAAATCCCCCCCCATTTTATTTTATCCGTACAGTGATTTTTTGTTCAACCCAATGAATTCAACCAACAATATAATATCAACGTACCGTGCGCTAAATAAAGTCTTTATTAAAGCTTTCCGTGCTTATTTATAATATTATTAATTGCCCATTGTTCTACTTGTTTATTATCTTCAACCACAAATTCTTGCCCTATAGGATTAGATTGAAAATATTCCTCTCCGTTCACTATACGCCAAGAGTTTTGACTATGATGGCTTATATTTTTTCCTTTAAATATTTTAGGTAAATCCCAATATGTTCTTGGATGTCCATTTTTTGTTAAAACAAGACCTTTGCTATAATTAAATTTTCCAGCTCCAGGTAAATTAGAATTAAAAGATAGTTTTTTACTCGCTATATAAAGCGTGTTGCTTTCATTATTAAGCCAACGATTATTTTTTATATGAGGATTATACGCCCAGTTTTTCCAATATTCTTTATTTTCTTTAATTGTTTTAATTATTTGACCAATTTCAAAATACCCCCAAATTATATGCTTATCATCTCCACAGTACATAAGCCTTTTTGTTTCTTTTGTGGTTTTGGTAAATTTAAACCAACCAAAAAATAAGAAAAGATCACCAATCTGAACGTCTTGGTTTTTTAAATGAGTTTGCGCACCATCAATTTGCCCAAACATTGGCCTCCAATTCTTTTCTCTATTTTTTAAAGTGTTACGATCAATATCAGGATCAAAATGACATTTTGTTTTTTTGTCTAATTTAATTTTTTTATCATTTAATCTAATATCATTACGAATAAGTTGTTGCATTGTCTGATAAAAATTTATATCATCACACCATAGGTCGGTGTAGCCCTTTTTTTCACTTTCGTCTGGTATGGGCAATGACAATAGTTTATTATTAATAATTGGACTCGGATAACCACCTGCAGAAGAATCAAAGCCTTTACGACTGAAAATAATTTTCATTTTTTTGCCTTAATTACTAAATTACACAAGGCTCAAAATAAAAAAGGACAACCTTGTGGTTGTCACACCCAATCAAGCAGGTTATGCCCAACTGTTTACAAGGTTGCCCATTTCTCGGCATAACCTTGTATTGCGCTAATATTGCGCTTAACATAATACTTTTCGATTGAGTGTGACATTTATAATTTAGCATTAAAATATCAAAATAACAAGAATTAGCTTTAACTGAGAAACAATGTGATAACAGTTAAATTACTTATATTCTAATACCTACCTTAGGTGTATAAAATATGATAAAATATAAATATGGGAAATAAAAAAGAAACGACCAAATTGCCCGCCATAGCCATAAATATTTTTCTTTTTTTAGAAAAGCTTTTTTTAGATGAAAATTTTACAAACGACATGGATGCAATTCAGTATAAATGGATACTACCTATAGAAAAAAAATTCAAAAGTGATAAAGAGTTTTTTCACGCTTTTGCCAAAAAGGGCAAGGGTAATTTCTTTGAATTTTCAGACGAAGTTGAAGAGTTTAGAATAAAATATAATTTTGGCACTCATTGGCACCGATTTTTTATTTGGTTTCTTATTACAGGAAAACCTTTGTATTTTCCCACTAAGACATTTTATGTTACTCAAAACAATATGTTAAAAGATGCAAACAAAATTGTTTAGAAATAGATTCAAGCACTAGAAGAGAAGATTTAATCAGTGCTTGGCCAGAAATTAAAAAAAAGAAAAAAATGATATGGGGTGATGATGCTAGGCGCAAGGTGACAAGAAGGACTACCGAAAATTTTATATTATATATGGAAGATATATTAGGTAAATCTGATGAATTAGAATACTGTACAGATTCTGAGTTTATTACAAATCATTGGGTAGACGGAACAAGGGAACAAGATAATAAACGGGCAATAAATTTAAGGAAAGTTAGAGAAAGATTTAGAAAACAAAGCAAAAAAATGTTAGACAAGAAATAAGATTTTTTATTGTCACGTTA